>JAUZPT010000159.1 GCA_030705745.1 Bacillota bacterium
AAATGTATCGATGATCCAAGCTCCCTCACTTACTTTCATCTCGCACCCCCGTTAAGTGGTAAAAATAGTCCGAATCCTTTGTGTCCAAGGCTAAATCAATCTGTGTTTTGTCTGTCCACGTTTCTATAGGTACGGGTTCAAGTTCATGAGGTACTACCCATGTGGTGACATTCATCTTTCTCCCTTTGGCTGTCCGGATAAATTTGACATAGTGATAATGGTATGAACATTGCGTTATATAGCCCAGATTCCCGGTTTTCCTTTCCGTCACCCATTGCCCCTCAATCATCGTTTCACCGTCCTACGCCCATTTTTTGACAAGTTGTCTTAGGATGTGGTTTTCTTCTTCCAGAGGATGAATCTTACTCCATAAGTCATCGTATTGTTCGCATGCTTTCTTTTTCATTTGTTGAAGATATTCACATTTACGTTCCAGTTCTTCTTTTTCTTTTTCTACGGCCAACAGTTCTTTTTCCATATCCGCTTTTTCTTGCTGCAGAGTAGAAATTTCGTTTTCGCAGTCCTCACAAGCATCGTGTAAATGTTCCAGGTTTCGGATTTTCTCGTCCTTTTCGTCCAGTTGTTGATGAGCAGTGTTTAAATCATTTCGAAGGGCTGCAATTAGGCGCTCGTATTCGGCTGATTTTTCCGCAAACGCTTCGTTTAGAGCCTCATTAATCGCCTCCCCGATGGGTTTGGGTTCAGGTGCTTTTACAACGGCTGTATCGGGCTGTTGTGGCTTTTCAATCGGTGCGACCTCCAGTTGTTTAGTTTCAGCTTTCACTGGTTCAGGCTGTTTAATTTTCTCGATGGTGGCTTCAGCTGCTTTTTTTGCCGCTTGAGAAGCTTCCTTTTCCCATTTCTTTTTGTAGTAAATCAGGGTAGGTTGTTTAATGCCGAATTGTTTGGCGATGTCTGCATCTGATTTTCCTTGTCCTTTTAGTTTCATGTAACTTTCTATTTCAAGTACCACTTTTTGAGTCACTGGTTTTCTCTCCTTTTTGGTTTCTAATTGTTTTCCGATTTCAAGAATTTGCGAATAGGTGCCGCATCCTTTGCAAATGATTTCCGGACTTACTGAATTGTTAAACCTGCTTTTCCGATCGCATATACGGCAGACTTTCAATAAATCATCCAACTTATAAAGAAGGTTGATTCGGTTCATGGCGTTCCCTAGCCGAGAGATATTTTTGCCTTAAGATTTCTATCACTTCGGGTTTGTCTTTTGGGTTGATGGACTGCATGAAAGCTGCAAGACTTGCTTTATCATCCAGCGTGTCCTGATTTTCAATTGCCTTTGATTTTTTCATTTTGCACCTCATAAAATTAAGTCATAGGGCTTGTCCTACGTGCATATAGTGAGTAAGGAAGGGCGACAGACACCCTGTTATACATCCGCCAATCTATGATTCAAAACTTTTCGGTCACCTTTAATCACTACCGTAAATTTTTTGCTCATTTGATAAATCCGTGTGCCTAATGCTTCATCGATGTCACACAGCTCGTCCACTGTCTTTTCAGACGAAACCATGATGGGTTTGTGGTTTAAATAACGGTAGTTAATGACTCCAAACATTTGTTCAACTTGAAAGTCTGTAGGGAATGTTCGGCCTTTGAATAAATCATCGATAAACAAAACACCGATCCGCTTCATTTTGGTCAGCTTTTCTTCTAGCAGGTCAAAATCATCTTTTAAGTCGTTAAAGCCTTCAACAAAAGGAAAGTAAAGGACACTGACTTGTTTTTTCATAATCAAGTTGTTTGCCAGAGCTGTGAGTAAGTGGGTTTTTCCGGCTCCTGGCTGCCCTAAGAGGCTGATGGAATTGCACCGCTGGTCTTTGATGTGGTCGAATTCCACAAAGTAGTCTACAGCGCATTGATGGGCTTCTTTAATCGCGTCCGGCTTTCCCTCCAAGATAAAGCTTCCAAATGTCATCTTTTTGAATTCATCCGTTATTTCGCTGAATTTCATTAAGTGATTAGCTTGTCTTTTTTTCGAGCACACACAATCTTTTAAGACTTCCAGGAACATCGGCTGTCCGTTCGGCCAGGTTCTTTGATTGCCTTCATGGTCTAAAGCAGGCTCGTTTTCAAGGAGAAACCCTTTATCTTTGCACTTTGGGCAGCTATAGTTTTCCGTATCTTCCAACCTTGTCTCCGAAAACTTCAAATTTTTCTTTTTTTGGAGGTCGGCCAGAACTTCCTCGATATTGGTGAACCTTCTTTCCATTTTTGTCCTCCTCAGAATCCATTTTTTCTAAATCTGATAAACTCACAATCCCTTGTTTCTTCCAAGCTACTAGTTTTTTATAGACATATAGCCAGGTCTTGCCATTTCCTCTTGCTGTTTCTTTTATGGCTGCAATAATCATTTCTTCCGGCTGCTCAAAACCAAAATTATCGATGACATCCGTAATATCATCACGAAGAAATTCTGTGATTTCTTTTTCACCCAGGATTTTGCTTTTTGTCAAAATGTCTAAAATGCGATTCACAGCATGCTCCCCTTTTACTACATCCTTTTTATTTAAATTTTTATTTATATTTTTTATTTCTTGGTTGATAGTTTCACCAATGGTAGCGTTGACAGTTTCACCAATGGTAGCGTTGACAGTTTCACCAATGGTAGTTTCACCAACGGTTGCCCATTGGCCATAATCTTTGTTAAAAGAAATTTTTCTGTAACTGCCATTTTTCACTTTTTGAAATATAATTTTCTTATCTTCTAAACCTTTCAGTTCTCTTTGGATTTGCCTTTTATCACAACCTGTAGCATTGCTTAAAAAAGTTAGAGATAGATCATGTTCTTTCCGTTTGAAACCATAGGTATATCGCCAAATAACAAATAATAATCGGTATTGTGTAGGGCTTAGTTTTATTCTCGCCATATGGTCGAATATTTCATTTGCGATTCGCGTGTACCCGTGTTCCAGTTGAACGTCTGCCAATCCCTTCACCTGTATTTCATTAAATATTTTTAAAAAAATCTATTCTAAACATCTTCCTTGATTTTGTCTTCTAATCCTGTTGTAGTTTGAATGATGTCGAATGTCTGACAAACACACTTTTTAGGATCAGAGAAAATTTCCGAACCAGTAAAATGAATTACTCTGAACCCTAAGCTTTGCAGATCTCTATCTCTTGATTTATCCCGCTTGGCTTGTTCCTTTGTTTTTTCGTGATAATCATGCCCGTCACACTCGATAGCAAACTTAAATTCCTTTCCGAGCGCGTAACAAAGAATAATGAAGTCTGGACGATATTTTTTGTGCTTGAATTCAACATCTTTCTGAATCAAAACTCTTATTTTTGAATGGGAATCAATTTCTCTGAAGTCAGATTGGTACCATTCAATACTGTTTATTAAATGCAAACAATAAAGCTGTTCAATCGGAGATTCGCACTCATTTAATGAGTAGAGTAAATAAAGTTCCTTCCGTCTCATCATTTCATTAATTTCTTTTAAAACGTTTGGTGTTAAATTCCCCTTGACCTTTTCAGCAATAGGTTGGATGTGTTCAATAAACCGATCTTTTTTAGCCATCTTTTTTCACTTCCTAGGTTTAAAACTCGTACAGTATGGTAATATAATAATGAATTTATTTTCCTAATGGGCCCTCTGTTGGCGCAGGGGGCTATTTTCCTTCTACATACTCAATGACTTCATTCAAGTCAGAAAGATTGAATTTTTTGCCGTTGACGGCCTGTTTCAAAATCTTCAAAGCGTTTTCTTTTTCTTCATCGCTGCGGTAAGCTTTCAAAACCCTTCCTTCCTGGTCCATAAACATTTCAATGGCTTGTCCAGATTTCCAGCCATGTGTGTCCCTGACTTCCTTCGGGATGACGATCCTTCCTAAATCATCAATTTTGCGAATTATTCCGAGCGCCTTCATCTTTTTTTCCTCCTCATTTTTATTAGGTTTGTATATTGGTGACGGTGCTTTTTCTATAAACACCAGTCTGTTTTTCTTGGCGTGTTGAATAGCCAGTGTATAATCGTGCCTCAATACTTTATTCCATCTAAATCCGCATGCAGCCGATGTCCGGCTTAACTTTTCTCCTGCTTCATCAAATGCCTTTAATTGAGTGCTGCCTTCCCGGATATGTTTTAAAACCGTTTCTGCCAGCAAGGTATCTTGCTCGGCAGTCCAGGTGTCACTTCGCTGTTTCATTTACTTCCCTCCTTCATGTTAAAATCCGCAATGATTATGCCCATTAGCAATGCCACAAATACCATAAAAAAGATAGAAAGTGGATTCATTTATTTCCCTCCTTCAAAACTAGCAAGTCACTAATCTTGCAATCTAAGGCAACACACAGCTTGGCAATAGTATCAGTATGCATCCGGTGGTTTTTGTTATTGAGAGCTGCAGAAACCGCCTTCCGGGAAAGACCTGTTTTTTCTTTTAGCTGCTCGATGGTCCGGATATTCCGTTTTGCCATCATTTCATAAAGTTTGATTTCAATTACTGGAACGTCTGTCATTTTTTCACCTCCTTGAACATATTATACTACCTATGGGTTATTCATTACAACCCTTGGGTAGTATTTTTTATAAAATTTTTAATATTTTTTGCATAATCGGTGGCAAAATGGGTACAATAGGTAACGAGGTGATACGCAATGGTTGTTCGGAATAACCTTAGGGTTCTAATGGCGAAAAAGAAAATGAATATCCAGGACGTGGCTGATGCTACCGGGTTGAGCCGAAAGTCTATTTCAAAGCTGTACCATGAAGAATCCATCCAGATCACGTTTGATGTCATTGCCAGGCTTTGTAAATTATTTGACTGCGAACCGGGCGATCTGCTCTACCTGGAAAATGAACCAAAGGAGGACTAATCCCTCCTTTTTTCGTAATCTAAATAAGAACATATGTTCAACAGAAAGCAAAAAGAAAAAAGGTCAATCTGGCTGCTGATCGTGGTGTGGTGTGACCTTTTTGGTGTGTTATCTTTGTAATACGTATGAATGTTTCGGTTCAGCCAATAATAATTTCGGCTTATCGGTCCACCAAGTATCGGGACAAAATTTCAAATCCAGTGAAACCATTTCACCTAATCCAATAGCATCTCTACCATCGAAATAATGGCGAATATTTTCGCGGAAAACGTGTTGCATGTATTCATTTTGTTCGTATGGATCATCTGGCCACTTGCCATACCTTCTTTCATATTCTTCGAATGGCATGATGACCGAAACATCAAAATCTCTTGGCGTTTCTTTTTCTAAAACCGAACCAACCAAATAAACAGGAAATCCAGTTTCGTTCGCTAACTTTTCAGCCCATTTTCGAAGGCTTATAAACCTCTTCCAATTCATGGGCTTATAATCATAAGGGTGGGGTGGTCTTTTATCTAAAATTGGTTGCATTTATTCACCTTCCAATGCCTTTTTAGCTATTTCAATTGCTTTAGTAGTCCAACCTTCTGAGCAATATCTATTTAGTTCCTGTTGGATGTCCCTTAAAGCATCTCTCAGCCGTTCATTCCGATTGCTGTAAGCAGATACTAAGTCCTGATTAATCTTTTTCCAGCGTTCAATATCCTCTTTTAACTTTTCATTTTCTGCCTCTATTTCACAAATTTCTAAGTGTTTCTTATATCCGTATTCCTCTTCCCATTCCAATAAAGCGTTAGCTTGTTTTAGATCGGCTTCAAGCCGCTCAACTTTTTCAGCTTGTTTAATAAGCCATTCAATATCACTTGCTCCTAAGTAAAAACCTTCAAACCACTCGTCAGGATTGAATTTATCCTTTATTTCCTGTAATCTACTACACGTTTTCACAACCCCATTTGCTAATTTTCCATATGTTTCAAGCTGTTTGACTGCACAATCCCTATGGGCAAAAACAGAAAAGTCATCTTGTTCAAATACAAATCCTTCACATTCTTTTCCACAGTAATGACAATTCATTTTCACAATCCTCCTAACTGCACTTTTTGCAATTTACTTCTTCCCTTCAAACCAACGTTTATATTCATTTAATTCCTTCCGTAACCGTTCATTTTCTAAAATTAAATTTCCTTTGGATCGAAATAAGTCAGCACATTTCCCGATGTGAACGAATTTCTCTGTTCTCTCGTAAGTAGCTCCGCTCCATTCATCTTCAAACACAGGATAATCACATACCGGGCAATCACCTACGATGCAGCCACTAGCCAATTCTTTTCCCTCCCAACTATCACTTCCTACCCAAAACCGCCATCGGCTCCATAAACCGGTTCAATTCACATTGCAAACACTTGTTTAACAGTTCAATCGTGTCCGGGTCCAGGTTCGGTCTGGATAAAGCGTCAATCCAGAACTGGATGTCCTTTTTCATGTTGAGTTCCACTTTTTGTCCTCCTCTTGTTGGGTTGTTTGAATCGTATTGTGCAGTTACTCTTCCAAAGCATTTTCTGCAATTTCTACTAAAAATTGTTTTTCTGTATAACCATTAGGAGGTTGAAGGATTTCCTCATAAGCAATTTTTAGTAAAGCTAATTTATATTTTTCAAGTGTTTCAAATACGGGTTTTATAAACTTTTCATAACTTTGTTCTTGTAAACTTAGTTCATATTTACATAGTGTTTGGAGATGATATTTACATTCATCAATTGTTGGAATTTTATCGTTCATTCTGTTATCACCCTTTCTTCGCAATATTTGTCATAACTGCTTTCTTTTCACCATTTCTTTAATTCTTTTTTCTTCCCAATCCATCGTTGCCCTTAGGTAAAAGATGCCTCCGATTATTATCAGGCCGCCGAACAATCTACTTGATAGTTGATGGGTCAAGGATATAGCAAATCCCATAACAAATATCCACATAAGATAAACAAATGTTCTT
>JAUZPT010000016.1 GCA_030705745.1 Bacillota bacterium
CCTGACCCGTACTCCCGCAGGAGTCTTCGCGCCTTCCGCTCCAATCAACAGAGTTTTTTTCACTAAAGACTGTCAGCTCAAGGAATAAATAATTAAAAATAAGTGGTGAATTGACTGTTTAAACCAAAAGAGTTTGACCTAATTGAATATGAATTTGTTTCAATAAATGAATTGGTACCTGGGAAGTGCATAAGGAAAAGATAAGGTTAAATCGCTTATCTAAATTAGGAAAAATGCTTTATAAATTTAGGAAGGACAAAATTGAGCGAAGCTTCGCAGACTTAAAGAGCTGTATGGGCTTCGCTACTGACGGTTACGGGGATTGAAGAATACTTACGAACAGGTTCTTCTTACTGCAGCTTGCCAAAATCTAAAAAAGATTGCAACACACTTAGAAAGGTCGGAAATGGTGTGTTGCAATTCTTTAGGTAGAGTTGCCTCCTGTTGATTGGAGCGGAGGGCACTCGACTCCTGCGGGATCAAGAGGTCACTGAAGACCCCGCAGGCGCCAAAGGCGCTGAGGAGGCTTCAGGACCTCCCCGCGGAAAGCGAGTGACCGGAGCGGAAATCAACAGGACCATTATCAAGGACTATCACTAAATTAAATAGTAAGATTCTGAGAAATTAAAAAAATGTCGAGAAAATACCCCATTCTCGACAATCTGAGCAGCCAATACGGCTGCTTCTTATTTTAATGTTAAAAAAATTTCTGTCGGTCGCGTTCTTCCTTCAAAATTTCGACTGCTTCCCTAAATCGCTGTGAATGAATGATTTCCCTTTCACGTAGGAAGCGCAAGCTGTCATTTAAATCTGGATCATCGCTTAAATCGATAATCCATTGGTACGTGGCACGAGCTTTCTCCTCGGCAGCAATGTCCTCATATAAATCTGCAATCGGATCACCCTTCGCCTGTATATATGAAGCGGTCCATGGTACACCAGAGGCATTTTGATAGAACAGGGCGTTGTCGTGGCTGGCGTAGTGTTCACCAAGCCCCGCGGCCTTTAATTGATCGGGTGTTGCATCCTTTGTGAGTTTATAAATCATGGTAGCAATCATTTCCAAATGTGCAAATTCCTCTGTACCGATATCGGTGAGAAGGCCGATCACCTTGCTTGGAATCGAGTAACGCTGGTTCAAATAGCGAAGAGCAGCTGCTAGCTCACCATCTGCGCCACCATATTGTTCTGTTAAGTATTTTGCCAGCATCGGGTTGCACGTACTAACCCTGACCGGATATTGAAGCTTCTTCTCATACACCCACATGTCCGTTCAATCCCTCCTTTTTTTCTAAACTTCCCATGGCCATGGCGAAGCTGACCAATTCCAAGGGTAAGCAGAATAGCTGTTTCCATATTGCATCAATGGGCCAAATTGGCTTTCGAATGCTTTTTTTAAACGTTTTCGTTCCTTCGTGTAATGGTTGAATTGATTGATGGACTCAAGGTCATCAGAATGAGTATCCAAATAGAGCGTCAGTTCAACCAGGACAAAGTCAACAGCCTGAAGCTGTTCCAAAGCCTCATAGTATTGAGCGGGAACTTGATTCATGTACCTTGGCCTCCTTTTGCTTTTTCATTTGGGCTGTAATACGGGTCATTAAACGCTACCCACAGCGTTCCATTTTTCAATGCCTCCATTGGTGAAAACTGTGGGAGATTCGGTGGCTGATATCCTATATATAAGTGTGGAGGTGTAGAATACGATTTCTCTTCTATTGGTTTGCAAGGATCAAATGGACTGTAATAGGGATTATAGGTTTTATAGTGGGTGTTCATAATTGTCCTCCCTTTATTCGATATCAATTAATCTTATGAAACAATTGTTCATACATGACATAAATCTTTAAAAGAAAAAGGGATTTTGAGATACATGTTGAAATATAGTAAGTAGGGTTCGAATTCTTTTTTAGAGGTGATAGAAATGTTCGTAAAAAGCATAATGATTCCAAAATTCAATTGTTTTATGATTCAGCATGACGACAATTTAAAGAATGCGCTACTAAAGCTGGAAGAACATCATATCGACGGGTTGCCTGTTTTGAATGGCGAAGAATATGCAGGAGTTGTGACAAAATATCGTATTTACCATAACTTTTTTCTTTCTGGAAAAGAAAAAGAAGATTTTTTGGAGAACACACTAGTTAAAGATATAGCTACTTATCAAGATAAGTATTTAGAGGGTGGGGAAATTCTCGAGAAAACATTGTTTGAATTGAAAGATTTCCCGTTGCTTGCTGTCGTTGACACAAATAAAAAATTTCTCGGCATCGTTACGAGATTTGATGTTATGGCTCAATTTCAAAGTGCATTCGGCGTAAATCAACGGGGTGTACGAATTGCCTTTACCTCGGTAGAAACTGAAGGCAGAATTGCCAGATTGGCTGAAATTGCCCATCATTTCCATGAACATATCATTTCGCTTGTAACCTTCGATGAGACGGATAAACTAGTCAGAAGGATTGTTTTGAAGGTGGAAAAGAAAGATAATATCGATAAATTCATTAAAAAACTTGAGGAACACGGTTTTCGGATTTTGGATATTCACGAGGACGAATAAACTTAGCATGAAAAAGTATCCAATCCCTCTCATATACATTTATGGGAGGGATTTTTTTGAGGGAAATTTTAATAAAATTGATTATAGGTGCAGCGAGCGGCTATTTATTTATAATGTGGTTACCCGTGAAAAGTACATTGGATATAGGAATGTTTTTCGTTGACTTAGTCGTGTACCCAATTAAATTTCTTGCGGCTTCCATTGCCTTTACGGTTGCGTTAATTGTGAATGGTTCATTAATGAAAGAAATTATGATTAATACTTTACGGGATATGAAAAGCGAAACCTCCATTCGAAAAGAAACGCTACTGTGCTATTCGGTGATATTTAATTTTACCTTTTTGTTTCACGTTGGTTGGATCCAAGCACTTGTTTTTTTATGTTTTACGCTTGTGTATGTTATGATTTCCCTATATTTTTAGAAAAACAATTAAGGAGTTCGTAACGATATGGCTATTTTGGCACTACTTTTGGCTGCAGGACTTTGGTTATTGATACATATGTTGATAGAAGCGTTTTCAAATAAAGTCGTTGAACAGGACTTGTTTTTTTCGGATTTTCCTAAATCGTTCGGGAAAGTAACTTTGTTTTTCATCTCCGATATTCATCGAAGGACTGTTTCTGACAATATGTTAAAAAAAGTAAAAGGGCGTGCGGATATCGTCATTATCGGTGGAGATATAATAGAAAAAGGCGTCCCATTTAATCGTGTAAAAGAAAATGTGAAAAAGCTAAAAGAAATTGGTCCAGTATATTTTGTATGGGGAAATAATGATTATGAAGTGGATTATCACGAATTAGATGCCATTTTATTGGAGAATAAGGTTAAAATTCTTGATAATACTGCCGTAACCTTTGAATCGGCAGAAGGCGAGAAATTATCTTTGTTAGGAGTGGATGATTTATCGCTTAAACGAGACAGGCTTGACTTGTCCCTGCAGGATGCAGAGGATGAAAGCTTCAAGATTCTGGCGAGCCACAATCCTAAAATTACGGAAAAAATACTATCTGAACATCAAATTAGTCTTGTTTTAAGCGGACATACGCATGGAGGGCAAATTCATATTTTTGGTTATAGCCCGCATGAGCGCGGGAAAACAGAAGTTCTAAAAAACACGATGGTATTAATCAGCAACGGATATGGAACAACGACTATTCCCTTAAGATTGGGAGCACCTGCACAATGCCATCTTATTACGTTAAAAACAAAGGACGTATAACTATATACAACCGATACAAATTTTACTGACCCTCAACCGTTTTTGTATAATCTTTGTATGGAAGGCGTTACTACGTCATGGAGGAAAGTAAATGACCGATCAGGAAGGTAAATATAATATTAAAGCCGCATCGAAAATACTCGGAATTCAATCAGGAACGCTAAGGGCTTGGGAAAGGCGTTATCAAATGGTTGCGCCTGTAAGGAATGAAGCAGGCCACCGATTGTATACTGACGAACATATAAAAATATTGAAATGGTTGATTGGAAAAATAAATCAAGGTTTTACAATTGGTCAAGCTGTCTCGTTGCTGGAAAACAACGAGCTGCATCATACGGAATCCGTGGAGCAGGGAAGCAAATTTTCCGAACTTATTGACGAATTGTTGAATGCATTTATCCAATTCGATGAACGAAAGGCTCAGGAAGTGATCAACACATGCCTTAGCTTGTATACAACAGATAAAGTAATTACTGAGGTATTTGGCACTGTCCTTATTAAAATTGGCAAGCTGTGGGAAATAGGGAAAATTACAAGCGCTCATGAACACTTTGCGACTGCCATTCTTCGTTCAAGGGTCGGAATGATTCTTCACAGTTTTCCATTAAACTCCCTTTTGCCGAAGGTCGTCACGATTTGTGCGCCGGGAGAATGGCATGAGATGGGCTTAATGATGTTTACGTTATTTTTACGAAGAAAAGGATTTGATGTCGTTTATCTTGGATCGAGCATTGCAGAACAGGATATTGATGAAGTGCTCCAAATTATTAAGCCCAAGTTTTTATTTATTTCCTGTACGTTGAAAGATAATGGAATTGCAGCTGTCAACCTGGCAAACCGCCTAGCATCCGAATACAAAAGTATGCATATCGGTCTCGGTGGAAATGCAATTGACACCTTAGCAAAACCACAGAAAGATAAAATTGCTGAGTTTATTGTAGGCGGTTCTGTATTGGATTGGGAACACTGGCTAAAAGAAAAAATCACTCGCGTGTAGACAATTCACCATCCTCTTACAATGACATAGACTAAAAACAAGAGTAATGTCATGGCAGGAGGCAAAATCATGCGTTTGGAGCGCTTAACTACAAATAAGATAAAAATCTTCTTATCTTCTGATGACTTATTTGAAAGGGGATTATCCAAGGAAGATATATGGAAAGATTCAATGAAATGGCATCAGCTTTTTCATGATATGCTCGAAGAAGCCAGCGAGGAATTTGATGTGGATTTTGAGGGCTCTGTAGCTGTAGAGATTTTCTCATTGCACGCTCAAGGGATGATAATGATCATAACGATTGACGATGTATCGGAGGAAAATGAGATTCTGTATGACGGTTTTATCGAAATGCAAGTTAGAATGGAATCCTCTGAAGATCTTTTATATACATTTGATTCATTTGAAGATATTATTGGGCTAGCCAAACGATTGTTTTCAATGAGCATTGGTGGCGGAACGATCTATCATTTGAATCAAAATTATTTTTTTCTGATGAAAACGACAGAACAATTGGATGTCGACAGAATTGCTTCCATCCTATCGGAATATGGTGATCCATCCATAGTTACTATCTGTAGACTTGAGGAATATGGAAAAGTAATCATGGAAAATAATGCGGTGGAAACCATTCTTCAATTTTTCTAGTTGAAGAATGGTTTTCACCGCCTCTTTGCTCCTAAATTAACACATGACAGATGCTGAATCTTTTGACTAGATTTTTTCTTACTAGTAATAATAGTTTTGGTAGCGTTTACATAAACTTTTCTGAATAAGCTTTTAAAATGATATTTGTTCTTGCATATATCATCTAAACGTGTATACTATGTCATGAAAGCGGACAACATTCGTACTCGCAATTTCTTTAGGAGGTTTACTAATGGTCGCCGAGAATGGTAACGAAAATATAAACGTTGAAGAGAAACATGATGTGTTGAAATCAACTCAAACTGTCATTCATAAAGCATTGGAGAAGTTGGGTTATCCTGAGGAGGTTTATGAGCTACTTAAAGAACCTTTAAGGATGCTAACTGTCAAAATCCCTGTTCGTATGGATGATGGATCCATAAAAATTTTCACAGGATACCGTGCACAGCACAATGACGCTGTAGGACCAACAAAAGGGGGAATTCGATTCCACCCGAATGTAACGGAAAAAGAAGTTAAAGCACTCTCCATCTGGATGAGTCTAAAATGCGGAATTGTGGACCTTCCTTATGGTGGGGGCAAGGGGGGAATCATTTGTGATCCCCGTGATATGTCATTTCGCGAGCTTGAAAGGCTAAGCCGTGGATATGTCCGCTCAATCAGCCAAATCGTAGGACCTACAAAAGATATTCCTGCCCCTGACGTCTTTACCAATTCTCAAATTATGGCATGGATGATGGATGAATACAGTAGAATAGATGAATTCAATTCACCTGGCTTCATCACAGGTAAACCACTTGTTTTAGGAGGCTCCCACGGACGTGAGTCAGCAACGGCCAAGGGTGTAACAATATGTATTTATGAAGCTGCTAAAAAGAAAGGCATTGAGCTGAAAGGTGCTAGAGTAGTTGTCCAAGGATTTGGAAATGCCGGAAGTTATCTTTCTAAATTCATGCATGATGCAGGAGCGAAGGTTGTCGGCATATCTGATGCGTACGGAGCATTATACGATCCAAATGGATTGGATATCGATTACCTCCTCGATCGACGTGACAGTTTTGGCACTGTAACAAAGTTATTCAATAATACAATCTCCAATAAAGAATTGCTTGAACTTGAATGTGATATTCTCGTGCCAGCAGCAATCGAGAATCAAATTACCGAGGAAAATGCCCACAAAATACGCGCTAGTATCGTTGTAGAAGCGGCGAATGGGCCAACAACCCTTGAGGCTACGAAAATTTTAACCGAACGAGGTATTTTGTTAGTTCCTGACGTTTTAGCGTCTGCTGGCGGCGTGACAGTTTCTTACTTCGAATGGGTTCAAAACAATCAAGGATACTATTGGACGGAAGAAGAAGTGGAAGAAAAACTCGAAAAAGTGATGGTCAAATCATTTAATAATATTTATGATACCGCAGAAACTCGCCGTGTTGACATGCGTTTGGCTGCATATATGGTCGGTGTGCGCAAAATGGCTGAAGCAAGCCGCTTCAGAGGGTGGATTTAATTTTCTTCACCTTCCATTAGGGAAACTTCAGTCAAAACCTTATCATTGAAACATGATCGAAAATCTCCTATCATTATACGATAGGGGATTTTTTATTAAATTAATCGATTGGTATTTTATAGGAGTGTGACCTAAATGCAACAGGAAAGTGTAATTATTGTCGGAGGCGGACCATGTGGAATGGCAGCTGCGATTTCCTTACAGGAAATCGGAATCAATCCGCTCATTATTGAAAAAGGAAATATCGTGAATGCCATATATAATTATCCAACTCATCAAACATTTTTCAGCACGAGTGAGAAACTAGAAATTGGCAATGTTCCATTTATTACAGAAAATTATAAGCCTAAGCGTAATCAAGCACTCGTTTATTATAGAGAGGTAGCAAAGCGAAAAAAATTGCGCATCAATTCTTTTGAAAGAGTTGAAAGTGTTACAAAAAGTGGAGACCTATTTTTTGTTGAAACATCAAAAAAAACGTATAAGTCATCTGCTGTGGTGATTGCCACAGGCTATTATGATAGCCCTAACTATATGGGCGTTCCAGGAGAGGACCTGGCAAAGGTGTTGCATTATTTCAAAGAAGGACACACGTATTTTGATCAGGATGTTTGCGTGATTGGAGGGAAAAATTCGAGTGTCGATGCGGCAATCGAGCTTGTTAAAGCTGGTGCGAGAGTGACAGTGCTTTATCGGGGAAGCCATTATTCGCCGAGCATTAAGCCATGGATACTTCCTGAATTTGAAGCGCTCGTTAATAATGGGACGATTACAATGGAATTTGAAGCGCATGTAAAGGAATTTACCGAAGAAGTAGTAATTTACTTGAAAAATGGAGTGCAAAAGGAAATCAAAAACGATTTTGTTTTTGCAATGACAGGATACCACCCTGATCACGGATTCCTGGGGAAAATGGGAATCAAATTGGATGCTGAAACAGGAAGGCCGATACACAATCCGGATACGATGGAAACAAATATTCCCGGTATTTATATTGCAGGTGTCATAGCGGCTGGAAACAATGCAAATGAAATATTTATTGAAAATGGAAGATTCCATGGTGGGCTTATTGCGAATCATTATATGAAAAGAGATTTACAATAAGCTTTCTATAGTGCATAGCCGTTTAGAGGGATTAATGTTACAATTACAGCATTCCAAGTATGAATTTCCGGAGGAAAGAAATGAAAAGAGTCGTTTTGTTAACTACAGGTGGAACCATTGCGAGTAAGCCGAATAAAGATTCGGGGAAATTGGCTTCCGGTGCTTTAACAGGAGAAGAATTGGCCGCAATGTGCCATCTTCCAGAGGATATTGAAGTCATTGTTGAATCCGCTTTTCAGAAGGCAAGTATCCATATTACATTCGATGACCTGATCATTTTAAAAAAGAAAATAGAAGATTACTATATCGATGAGAGCATTTCAGGTGTGGTCGTCACACATGGAACGGACACCATGGAAGAAACAGCATATTTTCTCGATTTAACGGTGAAAGATGATCGTCCAGTAGTTGTCACAGGTTCCCAAAGGGCACCTGAGGAATTAGGCAGCGATGTGTATATAAATTTGCGTCATGCTATTTATTCTGCGTGTTCACCCGATTTAAGAGGCGCTGGAGCGGTGGTCGTCTTTAATGAACGCATCTTTGCCGCTCGATATGTTAAAAAGGAACATGCATCGAATATACAGGGCTTCAATGCATTTGGTTTCGGTTATTTAGGAATCATTGACAATGATGAGGTTCAAGTTTTTCAAAAACCATTGCGAAGAGAATTTTTCGAAGTGAGCTCTTCGATTCCGTCAGTGGACATAATCAAATGCTATATTGGAGCTGACGGGAAATTTATAAAAGCAGCAAGAGAAAGTGGTGCAAAAGGGATTGTCCTGGAAGGTGTTGGGCGAGGTCAGGTAGCTCCAGAAATGATGGCTGAAATTGATCAGGCAATCAGCCAAGGCATAAAAATTGTTATTACGACTAGTGCGGAAGAGGGCGCTGTTTATCCGACCTATGATTACAAAGGGAGTGCCTACGATCTCTTCAATAAGGGTGTCATTTTGGGAAGCGACAATGATTCAAAAAAAGCTAGAATCAAGCTCGCGGTAGCAATGGCAAGTGGAATGGAAAAGATTTCTTTTTAAAAAAGGGTGGAATGAGGACACTGAATGCTGGGGATATTAACAGCCGGAATCGCACCCGGTTTTGCTTTGAGCAAATTATATGAAAAGACAATACGTTAATACAAAAACTCTTCATTCTGAATGAAGAGTTTTTATATTTTAGACCCTTTTTTGAATAAAATTTCCCTTCTAACAAAAAATAGAAGAAATATTAAAAGAGGGGAACTAAGCTATGGAAAAAAGAAAGACGCAATTGAAGCAGCTTCTAATATTTTGTTTGTGCATTTTATTCAGCTGGAACTTTCAATTGAACACTGCTGAAGCATTTAGTGGACAGGTAATTCAAAAGGGTGCCATTGGCGATGATGTGATTGAATTGCAATCACGTCTTCAATATTTGGGCTATTTTAAAGGGAAGGTTAATGGAGTTTTTGGTTGGAGTACGTATTGGGCTCTCAGAAATTTTCAATCCGCGTTTGGGATGCCGATTGATGGGCTCGCTGGCGGATCAACTAAGGCGAAATTGGTGCAAGCGTCCAAATACAATGAACAAACTGTAAAACGGGCGATCAATCATGGAGCTAATCCTTCAAACAATGCAGGAAACGGCACGAGGAGGACAGCTGCTAGGCAGACGAATTCCAATTTGAAGCCGACCGAGGCAAACACACCTAAAGGGTTCTCCCAAAACGATATTCAATTGATGGCAAATGCTGTGTATGGGGAATCCAGGGGAGAGCCATTTACAGGGCAAGTTGCAGTAGCCGCAGTGATCGTGAATCGATTAAGTAGTTCGAATTTCCCGAATTCTGTTTCTGGAGTCATTTTTCAACCAGGAGCATTCACTGCCGTAGCTGATGGGCAAATATGGCTTACTCCTAATGAGAAGGCCAAAAAAGCGGTTATTGATGCTCTTAATGGCTGGGATCCAACAGGAAATGCGCTTTATTATTTTAATCCGGAAACGGCGACTAGTCCTTGGATATGGGGCAGGCCACAAATTAAACGAATTGGAAAACATATTTTTTGCAAATGAAAGGGTGAATTGCTGTGCTAAGGGGTATTTTAATTGTCTTTCTGGCAATAGCTGCCACGGGAGTTGGCTATTGGGGCTACCAAGAGCATAAGGAGAAAAATGCAATACTATTAAATGCGGAAAACAATTATCAGCGTGCATTTCATGACCTTTCGTACCAAATGGATTTGTTACATGATAAAATTGGCACGACATTGGCAATGAACTCCCGGCAATCTCTTTCACCTGCCTTGACGGAAGTCTGGCGAATAACCTCACAGGCCCATGGAGATGTGGGGCAGTTGCCTTTAACACTACTTCCATTTAATAAAACTGAGGATTTTTTAGCTAATGTTGGTAATTTTAGTTATAAAACAGCCATAAGAGACTTAGATAAAAAACCTCTTACAAAAAATGAATACGAGTCATTAAGGAAGCTTTACACCAAATCCGGTGATATTCAAAATGAATTAAGAAAAGTTCAATATTTGGTGTTGAAAAATAATTTGCGTTGGATGGATGTCGAACTTGCACTTGCTTCAGGTAAAGAATCTACCGACAATAAAATAATTGATGGATTTAAAACGGTAGAAAAGACAGCTTCGGGTTATGATGAGAAAGATTTGGGACCGACATTTTCAAATTTGCAAATAAAGGATGAAAATTTTAAAAATGTAAAAGGAAAGAAAATTTCTGAAAACGAAGCTGCAGCGATCGCAAAGAAATATATGAAATTTGATGGAAATAGCAAACTGAAGGTAACGGAGAATGGCAAGGGATCTGATTATGGATTTTATAGTGTGTCACTTAAAAATAAACGTAGCGGAGAAGAAGGGAGCATGGATATAACCAAAAAAGGGGGGTATCCAATTTGGTTTATCAATTCGCGCGAAGTAACAAAGGAAAATATCAGTTTGAATGAAGCTGGAACAAAAGCGGCAGCATTTTTGAGTGAAAATGGTTTTAAAAATATGGATATGTTTGAAAGCAATCAATATGATCATATTGGCGTGTTTAATTTTGTGACGGCACAAAATCAAATCAGAATTTATCCTGAATCACTTAAAATTAAAGTAGCGATGGACAATGGGAATATTATCGGATTTTCTGCTGAAGATTATTTGAAATCACATCATGAACGAAAACTCCCTTCACCTGTACTATCAAAGGTAGACGCCAGAAAAAAAGTGAATCCCCATTTGAAAATCATGGAAGAGCGTCTTTCAGTCATTCTCAATGATTTAAACCAGGAAGTGCTCTGTTATGAATTATTGGGAACACTAGGCGAGGACACATACAGGATTTTTATCAATGCTCAAACAGGAATAGAAGAGGATGTAGAAAAATACAAAAATGCGGAGTCCGTCTATCAGGACGTCTTATGAGGAGAAGCATAAATTGCTTTTCCTTTTTTTTATAAAATATATATAATGGAGATAATAGTTTTCTCTTTATGGATAAAGGGATACAAAAGGAAGTGTAGTTATTATGCTGCAAATTGGGGATGTTCTTACACTCGAGCCGAAATATGATGAACATTTTGAAAAATATAAATGCAGAGTCGTAGACTTGAAGGGTACTGATGTTTACATTGATTATCCAATCAGTTTAAAAACTAATCGGACTGTGTTTCTGCTCGATGGCTCACAAATGAAAGCAACGTTTGTGGATCAGGATGGATCTTCGGTCTATCTGTTTGAAACTGAAATAAAAGGAAGGGTTAAGCAAAATATACCGATGTTGATATTGTCCTATCCGGGCAAAGAAAATTTGGTTAAAATTCAAAGACGTCAATTTGTTCGAGTGGAAACAGGACTCGATATTGCACTACAGCCACTCGGAAATGAATTTGCACCTTTCACAGCAATCACGGATGATATTAGCGCGGGCGGGACAGCGGTACTCGTACCCCTTGATTTCAAATTGAAGGTTGGTACGTTGCTGGACTCCTGGATCGTACTAATGTTGCAGAGTGGTGAATACCACTATGTTAAACTACAGTGCAAAGTTGTCAGAATCATACCGTTTAATGAAACGAGAAATAAACTGTCCCTACAATTTTTTGATATCTCTGGCCGAGAAAGGCAGCTTCTGCTGCGCATTTGTTTTGAACGCCAACTAGGAATGAAAAAAAAAGGTCTGCCATCATAGAATAATTTTTCCAATCCGCTCCGATACTAGAACTATTAGTTCATTAATGGAGTGTGCACATGAAGACTGCCGAAAGACTCTTGACCAAAATCGTCATCATTCAAATCTTTTTCCTATTACTATTCCAGCTGGTTTTCCATCGATTAAATGTATTGCCCAATGTAAACCATCTTACGCAATATGAAGGGGTAAACGGAAAATCATATTCTCAGATATTAGAAGTATTTAGGCACAAATGATTGGCAGGATGATCCCTGTCTTCTTTTGTTCCTAGGTAACATCAATAAAAATAAATATTTTATGGAGATGCTAAAATAAAAGAGCATTTATTCTAATTATGATAAAATAAAATGGAATTTATAAAGGCAGTTATTTGCCTAGCTCGAATTACGAGTCAAAAGTTCGAGTGGACAACAAGTGAACGTTTCAGGAGGAAATATGGAAAAGAGAATATCAATCGCAATTGACGGTCCTGCAGCTGCAGGGAAAAGCACGGTTGCAAAAATTGTTGCTGAAAAATTATCGTACATTTATATCGATACTGGTGCAATGTACAGGGCATTAACATTTAAAGCCTTGGAAGAAAGTATAGATCTTGAAAATGAACAGAAATTGTTAGAAATTTTATTAAGCACTGAAATCCGTCTTACTCCATCTGACATTGGGCAGTTGGTTTTTTTGGATAATCAGAATGTAACTGACGAAATCCGCTCTGCCATTGTCACAAACAATGTTTCGGTCGTTTCCATGCATAAAAAAGTAAGAGAAGAAATGGTCAGTAGGCAGCAAGGCTTTGCGCTTAATGGTGGTGTAGTGATGGACGGGCGGGATATTGGTACCCACGTACTCCCTAAGGCTGAAGTGAAAGTGTTTTTGCTTGCGAGCGTTGAAGAGCGTGCAGAAAGGCGTCATACTGAAAATCTTCAAAAAGGGTTTCCATCCGATTTGGAGATATTAAAATCTGAGATATCGCTTAGAGACAAGCTGGATTCTGAAAGGGAAGTGGCTCCATTAATGAAGGCGGATGATGCCGTTGAGATTGATACGACATCCTTATCCATCTTGGAAGTTGTCGATATGATTATGGACCTAGTGAATGAAAGGATCGGATGAATTTGACGTTTTATGATTTTGCCAAGTCGGTTGTGTCATTGATTTTCAAGCCTTTATACCGGATTAAAGTGCTTGGTGCAGAGAATATACCCTCAGAAGGAGGAGTGCTTCTTTGTTCAAACCATATAAATAACTTTGATCCCCTAGTGGTCGGCATCAGCTCAAGACGACCCGTTCATTTCATGGCAAAAGAAGAATTGTTTGCTGTTCCTGCCCTTGGAAACATTGTTCGAAAATGCAATGCCTTTCCAGTAAAAAGGGGGATGAGTGATCGGGAAGCACTTAGGAATGCTTTGGCAGTTTTAAAAGCAGATCAGGTTTTAGGTTTATTTCCTGAGGGAACAAGAAGCAAGACAGGCGAATTAGGAAAAGGTCTGGCTGGTGCAGGTTTTTTTGCATTAAGGTCAGCGGCGAAAGTCGTACCGTGCGCTGTTATCGGTCCTTATAAAAAATTTCATAGATTGAGAGTCGTATTTGGAAAGCCAATTGAAATGGATGAAATGAGAAAAAACAAAGTTTCCGCCGAGCAAGCAACCGAAATCATCATGGATGAAATAAGAAAATTGCTTGAAAATAATAAGTAGCTTACTGCTTGACAAAAAACGCGTTTTATAAGAAGTTAGTTTAAAGAGTTATTGTTTTTTGAATATTCTTTAGTTTTGTAATCTGAGGTTAATATGGGGTGTGATTTATGCATTCACCTCATCATATATATTTTTTTGGATCATTCAATGGATTAAGGAGGAGTACATATGACAGAGGATATGAATCAGGTTGAAGTAAGGAATTTCGAGGTGGGTGACAAAGTTACAGGACAAGTTACAAAAGTGGAAGAAAAACAAGTACTCGTAAATATTCAAGGCAGCAAACTCGATGGAATTATCCCAATTAGCGAGCTATCCAGCTTGCATGTTGAAAAAGCTTCGGATGCCGTTTCAGAAGGGGACGAATTGGACCTTGAAGTGTTAAAGGTTGAGGAAGAGGCATTGGTTTTGTCAAAAAGAAAAGTGGATGCCGAAAAAGCGTGGGACGTCCTTGAGCTAAAATTTAAAAGCGGAGAAATCTTTGAAACGGAAGTAAAAGATGTTGTTAAAGGTGGCCTTGTTGTTGATCTCGGCGTACGTGGATTTGTTCCTGCATCACTTGTAGAAGCTCATTTTGTCGAAGATTTTTCAGATTATAAAGGAAAGCATCTTTCTTTTAAAATCGTTGAATTGGAAAAGGATAAAAACAGGCTGATACTGTCCCATCGCGCCGTAGTAGAAGCAGAAAAAGGGAAGAAAAAACAGAATTTGCTTGAATCGCTTCAAACTGGCCAGGTTATGGAGGGCACCGTTCAAAGAATCACCGACTTTGGAGCCTTTGTTGATATCGGCGGTATCGATGGCCTCGTCCATATTTCACAATTGTCTCATGAACATGTAGATAAGCCGTCTGACGTGGTAAATGAAGGCCAAAAGGTTCATGTGAAGGTTTTAAATGTTGATAGGGATAATGAGAGAATATCGTTGTCCATTAAGGAAACACAGCCTGGACCTTGGGCTGACATTTCCTCAAAAGCCCCAAAAGGGAGCACTTTGGATGGTACTGTTAAACGCCTCGTTTCATACGGAGCATTTGTAGAAGTATTCCCTGGTGTGGAGGGTCTTGTCCATATTTCTCAAATCGCCCATAAGCATATCGGAACTCCTCATGAAGTGTTAAAGGAAGGCCAAGCAATCAAGGTTAAAGTTCTTGAAGTTAATGAACAGGAACAGCGTCTTTCTTTAAGTATCAAGGAACTCCTTGAAAAGGAAGCTGATGCTTCGTTTGAGTATGAGCTTCCCGAGGAATCAAAAGGGTTTCAGCTTGGTGAAATGATCGGTGATCAATTAAAGAATCTTAGAAAATAATGGTGATATGCTTTGTCCAGATCAAAAAGAAAAATAGATCATATCCGCTACGCGCTCGAAGAGGATATGATAAATCAATCAGCTTTTGAAGATATCAAGTTTATTCACTGTAGCTTACCAAATTCCAAAGTCGCAGATGTTCGATTGGACAACAAGCTTGGCGAACTTTTAATAAGTTCGCCTCTTTTTATCAATGCGATGACGGGTGGAGGCGGAGAAAAAACTTATCGAATTAATAAAGACCTTGCCATGGCTGCGAAAAGAACAGGGTTGGCAATGGCTGTTGGATCTCAAATGGCAGCAATTCGAGATCCTCAGGAACGAAAGACATATGAAATAGTAAGGCGTGAAAATCCGGATGGAATTATTCTGGCGAATTTGGGAAGTGAGGCTTCACCAGAACATGCAAAAGAAGCAATAGACATGGTTCGTGCGGATGCTCTTCAAATTCACCTGAATGTCATACAGGAATTGACGATGCCTGAAGGAGATCGAGATTTTACTGACGCATTAAAAAGGATTGAACGAATCGTTAATCAGATCCAGGTTCCTGTAATCGTGAAGGAAACTGGGTTCGGAATGAGCAAGGAAACAGTTTCGATTCTATCATCCATTGGGGTTTCGTACGTGGATATAAGCGGGTTTGGTGGGACGAATTTCGCAAAAATCGAAAACAGGCGTAGGGAGCATCCTTTTCCATTTTTTGATCAATGGGGAATTCCGACGGCCATATCAATTCTGGAGGCTACACACTTTTTCCCTACTATTTCAGTTATCGGCTCGGGTGGAATCCATTCCAGCCTGGATATAGCAAAAGGTTTGGCCTCAGGGGCAAATGCTATAGGGATGGCTGGGCCATTGTTAAGGATTTTGAACCAATCAGGCCTGGAGGGTCTGGTAAGCCACATTGATAAGCTTCATGAAGAATTAACCTTCATAATGGCTGCCTTAGGTGCGCTAACGATACCAGAACTTCAAAAAATTCCAATTATGATTTCCGGAAATACCTTTCACTGGCTTGAACAAAGGGGTATCGACACAAAACTATATTGCTCAAGAAAATAATAATGCAAAAAGCTCTCGTTTTACGAGAGCTTTTTGCATTGTTTTTGAAAAATAAGGAATGCATTTCAATTACTATTTTCCATCGTTTAATTCCCTTGCTTCTTCAGGGCTTTGCAATTTCGTTGAACCAGCGTAATGGAGTGCTTGATCTCTATCTGATTCGACTCGCCTGCTCGCTTTTAATTTTTTCTCTTGACGATCTCTTCCCATCGTTAACACCTCCTCTATTTAAGATGATTCAACTTTAAAAGATTATTCAAGGAAGTATGAAGTACATATTTCCTTGCCATAATGGAGATAGTAGGAGGTGGATGAAGATGGAAGGACTGACATTTTATTGGGTGTCATGGTTTTTTTGGGTTTACTTGACCTTTTTTGCGAGAAAGGACTCAAAATATCGCACGAAAATGGCAGCTGCAATTTTGTTCACAATTATTTTATCTTCATACCATTTCACAGTGCTCGGAATACAAATAGGGGTCGGAGGCATTTTTGCCATTTGTTTTTCATACAGTTTTCTTTCAGGTGAAAAAAAACGGGTCATTTTTTATTTTTTTATATGCAACTATATAATTACAGTTGTTTATGCCACATTTCAGATGTTTGGAATTTTTGACCCTGTACTATTTATAGTGAAAAAAGAATGGATGATGGCCATTTCACTGGCATATATAGCGATTATCCTCCAAAACACCTTTAAGGGAAGGTTAATGCTACTCATCAGTGGAACGATGCAGGGGGAGATTTTATATGCCTTTATTGTCAGTAAGTATTCGTTTTCATATATGGCCGGATCGTTTGCCTATCTGGATGTTTGCACGTTATCATCGGTATTGGTCATCGCTTGGAGTGTTCTAGAAAATGCTCGTACTTTCTTTGAAAGCCATTTTAACTTTAGTGCCAAAGAGAAACAAAATTCCTCCTGATTATGGAAATGAATGTGTTTTGATTAATGTTTTCATTGCTAGAAAGGAATACTATTTGTTAAAATAGATAAGTTAGCCCTTCTGTAATAAAGGAGGGTTTCTTTTCATTAGTGATTTGATTGAATATGAATGGATTACTTTCTTAATTTTATAAAATCAGAGTATCTTAATGAATAAATATGATAATTGAAAGGGTGAATATTATGGTGAAACCCGTTATCGCTATCGTCGGGCGTCCGAACGTAGGGAAGTCTACAATATTTAACAGGATTGTAGGTGAAAGAATTTCCATTGTTGAGGATATACCAGGAGTTACGCGCGACCGGATTTACAGTTCGGCAGAATGGCTCGCACATGATTTTAATATAATTGATACAGGCGGAATCGACATTGGTGATGAACCGTTTCTTGAGCAAATTCGCCAGCAGGCGGAAATTGCCATCGACGAAGCAGATGTAATCATCTTTCTTACGAATGGTAGAGAAGGAGTTACAGCTGCAGATGAAGAAGTGGCAAAAATCCTTTACAAATCAAAAAAACCGATTGTGCTAGGTGTTAATAAAATTGATAATCCTGAAATGCGCGAAATGATTTACGATTTTTACTCACTTGGCTTTGGAGAGCCATTTCCAATTTCAGGATCCCATGGTTTAGGCTTGGGGGACTTGCTCGATGAAGCTGCTAAGTTTTTTCCTAAAAACAAGAACGTGGATTACGACGATGATGTCATTAAATTCAGTTTGATCGGACGTCCAAATGTAGGTAAATCTTCTTTGGTCAATGCATTATTGGGTGAAGAGAGAGTAATCGTCAGTGATATTGCGGGCACCACTCGTGATGCTGTCGATTCGTCCTACACATATAACGGTCAAGAATACGTGATCATTGATACAGCCGGCATGCGGAAAAAAGGAAAAGTGTATGAAACAACTGAAAAATATAGTGTCCTTAGAGCATTGCGCGCGATTGAACGATCCGACGTGGTTTTAGTGGTTATTAATGCCGAGGAAGGAATCATTGAACAAGATAAAAAAATTGCTGGTTATGCGCATGAAG
>JAUZPT010000160.1 GCA_030705745.1 Bacillota bacterium
CCGGCCATTGGAGCCCAAGCAGTAACGCCGATATCAAGAGCGCGGGCCATTGGCAATAGATCTCGTTCAGGTGTTCGCTGCAATAAATTATATTCAACCTGCAAGCCGATAAATGGAGTCCAGCCGCGAAGAGAGGCAAGCGTATTTGCTTGAGAAACGATCCATGCCGGAGTATCGGAGATTCCGACATAAAGGATTTTTCCAGCTCGAACTAAATCGTCAAGAGCCCTCATGACTTCTTCAACAGGCGTCATGAAATCCCATGCGTGAAGCCAAAGTAAATCAATATAATCGGTCTGCAACTGTTTTAAACTTTTTTCGACAGATTGGACCAGGTTCTTTCTATGATTGCCGCCACCATTTGGATCGTTAGGTCGAGTATTCAATGTGTATTTTGTTGCCAAAACAAACTGCTCGCGCTGCTCACGGATAAATTCGCCGACATATTTCTCACTTGTACCATTCGTATAATTAACAGCTGTATCGATAAAATTTCCGCCAGCTTCGACGAAGGCATTAAAAATTTTCTGGCTTTCTTCTTTAGAAGCTCCAAAGCCCCAATCTTCCCCAAATGTCATGGTGCCTAATGCTAATTCAGATACTCTCAAGCCGCTTTTGCCTAATAGTTTATACTTCATTTTCAAATCCCTCTTTTCAAAATTTATTAATTATATAGATTGAGTTAAATTTAATTGTTTGTACATACAAATAATATAATTTGTATTAGATTGTGTCAATATTATTTATTGCTTTCATACTGAAATTTATGAGCACATTCATACTAAAATTTGTGCAGGATTTTCATCGACTAGGCATTTTTTGTAACCGGATCTGAAATTGGTGAATCGTAAGTAAACTAACCATTTCTTCGTTCAATTATCGTTACACACAACAATTATCCGAAGCATGGAAATTTTTTTACAGGAATTTCTGTGTTTTTATAGAATAACTATCTATACAACTTCAGTGCTTTGGCTATATGTGAAATGGAGAAGGAGGAAAAGCATGTCTCGCGAGCAAATGAATCCACAAATAGAGAGTATTTTGAACAATATCGAAAAGGTGATGATCGGCAAGCGTAATGTGGTGGAGCTGAGTCTTGTTGCGCTACTTGCTGAAGGCCATGTGCTGCTTGAGGATGTGCCGGGTGTAGGGAAAACGATGATGGTTCGCGCACTGGCGAGGTCCGTGAATGCCCAGTTTAAACGGATACAGTTTACGCCTGATTTATTGCCGTCTGATGTGACAGGTGTGTCCATATACAATCCGAAGGAAATGGAATTTCAATTCCGTCCTGGCCCGTTGATGGGGAATATAATTTTGGCGGATGAAATTAACCGGACTTCTCCAAAGACGCAATCTGCTTTGCTGGAAGGGATGGAGGAAAGCAGTGTCACGGTTGATGGTGTCACGCATCAGCTTGCGAAGCCTTTCTTTGTCATGGCCACACAAAACCCGATCGAGTATGAGGGGACCTATCCGCTTCCAGAAGCGCAGCTGGATCGCTTTTTGTTAAAAATGAAAATGGGCTATCCGGATATTGCGGAAGAAATGGAAGTGCTTAACGGGGCACAGCGCATTCCGCCGATTGAAACGTTAACTCCTGTCATTGATTTACAAGGGTTGAGAATGCTTCAGGAAGAAATGAAGGACGTGTTTGTCGATGAAACGATTAAACGCTATATCGTTGACTTGGCAAACGGAACACGAAACCATGATAGCGTGTATTTAGGTGCGAGCCCGCGTGGATCGATTGCGCTAATGAAGGCTTCTCGGGCATACGCATATATGTATGGCCGTGATTATGTCATTCCTGACGATGTTCAATATTTGGCACCGTTTGTATTTGCACACCGGATTCTTTTAAAATCAGAAGCAAGATTTGAGGGAATCTCGGCAGAAGATGTGATTAAGCGAGTCCAGGCTCGTACACCCGTTCCTGTGCGAAGGCTTGTGAAATAAATGGGAATGGCGTGGACTTGGCTGAAAAAAACGTGGAAGTTTATCGTGTTAATGGTTTTGATAATCGCTACTTTTTCCTACGCAATGTTTCAAGGAGGGTTTGTCAGCTGGTTTTTATTTTACACCTTTCTGCCCTTTTCAATGTATAGTCTCGCCCTTACGTTTTATTCGTTAGGAGAAGTAGAGGTTAGACGATCGATCGCAAAGTCGGAATACAACGCGGGAGAAGAACTGAAGGTGGATGTGATTGTAAAAAGAAAATCGTCATTTCCACTCTTTTATTTAATCGTGGAAGATACTCTTTCTGAGGCACTGGCGGCTTCCGATAAAAGAAGTCAAGCCAAAATGCTCTTATTTCCCGGAATGAAGAAAGAGCTAGCCTTCAGCTATTCTATGAAAGAGCTGCCTCGTGGCGAACATGTTTTTCATTCCTTTAAGCTAAAAACGGGAGATCCTCTCGGATTGATTGAAAAAGACAAAATGGCAAAGGCGGATAATAAAATTCTTGTCTTTCCGGCTGTTGTGGATGTGCTTTATCAGCCGTTTGAAAATCAATTTGACCAAGGGATGACTGCTTCTAGGGAAAGAGTGCAGCGGGATAGCTCAATGGCGATTGGGGTCAGGGAATACCAGCCTGGTGATCGTTTCTCTTGGATCAATTGGAAAGCAACTGCAAAACGCGACACAATCATGACAAAAGAGTTTGAACAAAGACAATCGCATGATGTATTTGTTGTCATGGATTGTTTGCCCGACAGGCGATTCGAGGCAATTGTTTCGTTTACGGCATCATTCGTGAAAGCCGTTTTGAAAAAGGGAGCGCAGATTGGCCTGCTGACAAATAGCGGGGAAAGGGAATCCTTTTCGATCCGTGGGGGAGAAAAGCAGCTTCAAACGCTTCATTATCATTTAGCGAAAATCCAGCCTCAAAGCTCTGTTTCTTTGGAGAGAATGGTTGATTCGGAATCGTTTTTTATGATGCAGTCGGTGTCAGCCATGCTGATTACTGCCAAATTGTCCCGCGATCTAATCGAAAAAGCGAGCGCATTACACTCTAAAAAGGGGTCAATTACGATCTTTCTCATTAAAGCAGCAAAGGAATCGCCGACAACTTCAGAGCTCAGTCTGAAGGCGTTGGCATCGGCACGTGGTATTCGCGTCGTTCTTGTTCATGAAGGGCAGTTTGCAGCCGCTTTCTCGGAGGTGAACTTGCGATGAACAGCCGTGGAAGTAATCGGAATTTACACACACTCCTTCTGTATCTCTTTGCTTTTCTCCTTCTTTGGGAATGGCTCAGACCGGTTGAGCAATTAACGAACACTGACCATATAGAAGTCTTTCTCCTTTTTTTACTAATTGCTTTTATTGGGTCATATTTTGAGAGTAATAGAATACTGCTCATTTCAATAAAAACGATTTATACGCTCGTCTCAATTTATAACTTCTACTATACTGGAGGGTTTTTTGGATCTTCGTGGTGGAAGAAATTTTTTAACGATATAAATAGGAACATCGGAAATATCGTAAGTGGCAATTGGTACGATTTGTCGAATGTATTTAATACGCTTTTGTTTTTTATTTTGCTCTGGCTCCTCGTCTATTTGCTTCATTATTGGCTCTTGAACCGACAAAGGATTTTTCTTTTTTTTCTAATGACAGTGATTTATTTGGCCGTTTTAGATACTTTCACTCAATATAATGCTAACTCGGCGATCGTCCGGACGATTGTTTCGGGCTTTATGGTAATGGGGATGCTCAAATTCTACAGGCTTTTAAAAGTAGAATCGATGGTAAAGGAGCACTTTTTCACGCGGAAATGGATGGTTCCACTACTTGTAATGGTCGCTTTCAGCACTGCAATCGGCATCATCGCTCCGAAAGCTGCACCAATGTGGCCCGATCCGGTGCCTTTTATCAAATCACTTAGCGAAAAAAGCAGCAATGATGGAACTGGCGGAATTGCAAAAATTGGCTACGGGACGAATGATTCGCGCCTCGGTGGTCCGTTCATTGGCGATAAAACTCCCGTGTTTAAGGTGCTTGCGAGCAGTAGGCATTATTGGCAGGTGGAGAGTAAGGATTCATACACAGGAAAGGGATGGATCGCATCGATATCAGGAGCTAATGATCTCCCGTTTCAATTAGACTTTATGAAAATAAACAAAATGGATCTTAAACTTTTAAAGGGGTATCAGCCGGATATTAATAGATGGATGTTCCCGTTGCCTCCTTTTCCTGATCATGTTCCAACGACAAAAGAAAATGCACAAATTTTTATGGATATGAATTATCCGCATGTCATTTATCCATCCGGGTTGAAAGAAATCATTGCTAGTAGAGGACCTCATTTTATTTATGACCAAGACCTGGCGAAAATATATGCGTTGGATGAGAAGCAAAATCCGGTCGCATTGAAAAACTATATGATTTATTTTGATGTTCCGAAGTATCGTGTTCCTGAACTTACAAAAATTACGGACAAAGACAGCGACTTAATCGATCTGACTTTTCTCTCAAGGTATACCGAGCTGCCTATTAACTTGCCGGCACGGGTGAAAAAATTGGCAGAACAAATTACGGCTTCAAAAACGAATTGGTATGACAAAGCAAAGGCGATTGAAAGCTATTTTAATGGGCCAGACTTCACATATGATCAAAAAAATGTTGCGGTTCCAGGTAAAAACGATGATTACGTCGACCAATTTCTATTTAAATCGAAGCGGGGATATTGCGATAATTTTTCAACTTCCATGGCGGTCATGCTGCGAACTCTCGGCATTCCAACGAGATGGGTGAAGGGATATTCGGACGGCCAGTTTTTAGCAAACAGCAAGGGTGAACCTGACAAGCAGATTTACCAAATAACGAACAATAATGCGCACTCGTGGGTGGAGGTTTATTTTCCAGGGACAGGTTGGTTTCCGTTTGAACCGACAAAAGGCTTTTCGAGCGATGTTCAGTTTACTTATGATGTGAAAAATACAACTACGGGCGGAAGCAAGGTGACTGACCCCGTCCCGTTCAAAAAACCGCAGAAAAAGCTGCTAGACCCATCAGAGGAAAACTTTCTAAAAGCAAAAAAGACGGAGAAGCAGAGTTTGTTGAAAAGCACCCAAAAGTTTATTAAGCAAAAATGGCGGTCTTTTTTATCAGTAATCGTGATTGCCGGGTTAATGGCTGCCTTCCTCTATAAAATCCGCTCGAAGTGGTATCCGTACGTGTTGATTCTTCGCTTCAGATGGAGGAATAGCGATGAGCAATTAGGGAAAGCCTATTTAGTGCTGTTGAAGCAATTCGAACGGTACGGAATCAAGCGGAAGAACGATCAGACGTTAAGAAATTACGCAAACTATATCGATTTTTTCTTTTCAACGAGCGAGATGAGCCGTTTTACTGCGCGATATGAGCAAATGCTTTATCATCAAACACTGCCTCCGGGAAGCTGGCGAGAAACGCGCGAATTATGGGAAAATTTAATTAAAAAGACAATCACTTGACTGGAAATTTAATCTATTGCTACAATATTAAAATCAATTTAATAATGTATGCAACCTTCATATATCCTCGATGATATGGATCGAAAGTCTCTACCGGGCCACCGTAAACGGCCTGACTATGAAGGCAGAAATTTCTGTTTGCTAAACTGTGAGAAAACTAGAATTCTGCCTTCCTAATTAATTTTATGGGCGAATTCTGGTTTTCTTTTTTTAATTCAATGAAATGTTTTTGGAGTTGCAGGAGAAATATAGAAATAGACATTTTAGAAAGAGGTGGATGCCTTGACGGGTAACACAGAGATGAAGCACCTGGAAAAAATTATTGTTCTTGATTTCGGAAGTCAGTATAACCAATTAATCACCCGCCGTATCCGTGAGTTTGGCGTTTATAGTGAATTGCATCCGCATACCATTACAGCTGAGGAAATCAAAGCAATGAATCCAAAGGGAATTATTTTTTCCGGCGGACCGAACAGCGTATATGATGAGAACTCATTCCGCTGTGACGAGCGTATTTTTGAATTGGGGCTGCCGATTTTCGGTATTTGCTACGGCATGCAGCTGATGACGATTCATTATGGCGGCAAAGTGGAGAAAGCAAAAAACAGGGAATACGGTAAAGCGTTATTGAGAGTTCAGCATGAATCGCGCTTATACAGCGGACTTCCCGAGGAACAAATTGTGTGGATGAGCCATGGTGACCTTGTTGTTGAAGCTCCTGCAGGGTTTAAAGTAGACGGCACCAATCCTTCGTGCCCGATCGCATCGATGAGCGACGAATCACGTAATCTTTATGCCGTTCAATTTCACCCAGAAGTTAACCATTCCATGTATGGAAACGACATTTTGAAAAATTTCGTCTTCAATGTGTGCCAATGCTCGGGCAATTGGTCGATGGAAAATTTCATCGATATAGAAATTGAAAAAATCCGACAAACGGTCGGCGATAAAAAAGTCCTTTGCGCGCTTAGTGGCGGCGTGGATTCCTCGGTTGTAGCTGTACTGATTCATAGGGCAATCGGTGATCAGCTGACATGTATTTTCGTTGATCACGGTCTGCTTCGGAAAAATGAAGGCGATCAAGTGATGAAATCTCTGGCAGATGGTTTTAACATGAACGTTATCAGAGTGGATGCGAAGAATCGTTTCCTCGATAAATTAAAAGGAATATCCGATCCGGAGCAAAAGCGCAAGATCATCGGCAATGAATTTATTTATGTGTTTGATGATGAAGCAGCCAAGCTTGAAGGCATCGAGTTCCTTGCCCAGGGAACGCTTTATACCGATATTATTGAAAGTGGTACGGCGACCGCGCAAACGATCAAGTCGCACCACAATGTCGGCGGTTTGCCGGAGGATATGGC
>JAUZPT010000161.1 GCA_030705745.1 Bacillota bacterium
AAAGCCTTCATGAGAGATGGATTCACCTTTATGGACATCGAATTTTTGTGTAAGAAACCATCCGCCGATCGTATCAACATCCTCTTCTTCCAGATTAGTTCCCAATAAATCATTTACTTCCGAAATCAAAACCTTTCCTGACAGTATGAAATGAGCATCCGCAATTTTTTGTATAAGAGGAATTTCATCTGTATCAAATTCGTCACGGATTTCACCGACAATTTCTTCAAGTATATCCTCTACCGTGACAATGCCAGCAGTGCCGCCGTATTCATCAGATAAAATAGCCATATGCGATCGGCTCTTCTGGAGTTTCAGCAATAATTGCTGAATCGGAATGGTCTCAATCACATGGATAACAGGTTTTATATAAGCAGCAAGAGGCTCATCGCCATCACATTTGTGTTCGATGCAATCGGTTAAAATCTCTTTGATATTCACAATTCCAATGATGTTATCTTTGTCTCCGTCGATGACGGGATAACGTGTGTATTTTTCTTTTTTTATAGTATCGAAAATTTCCTCCATCATTGCATCCTTTGATAACGAAATGAATTCGGTCCGAGGAACCATAATTTCTTTGGCAATTCGATTGTCAAATTCGAAAATCCGATTCACATAGCTGAATTCTGATTGATTAATTTCCCCGCTTTTATAACTCTCTGACAAAATCATCCGAAGTTCTTCTTCTGTATGAACGATATCATGCTCAGAAGCAGCCTTGAGCCCGAACATTCCTGTCACGACACGTGAGGAACGGTTAAGAATCCAAATAAAGGGATACATAATTCTGTAAAACCAAATAAGTGGAGGTGCGAACATTAGCAAAATCTTTTCCGACTTTTGGATGGCAAAGGTTTTCGGAGATAACTCTCCAATCACGACGTTGAAAAAAGTAATAATCGCAAAAGATAGGATAAAAGATAAAATATGTTTCACCGAACCTTGTAAATGGACTTTTTCAAAAATTGGATGAAGAACGATTTGAATTGTTGGTTCACCTAACCACCCCAAAATTAAAGAAGTAATGGTTATACCTACCTGAGTGGCGGAAAGGTATCCATCCAAATTCAACAAAACTTTTTTGGCTAATTCCGCTTTTTTATTACCTTCCGATATTAATTGATCAATTCTGGTCGTTCTGACTCTGATCATGGCAAACTCCGAGGCAACAAAAAAAGCGGTGATTGCAATGAGAATGATGATTACCACAATATTTCCCATCATAGAGTATCACCTTACCAAATTGTAAGGCTGACACCTCCGTTCCATTAAATAAGTTGTTTCTATTATAACCTTTAGTAACATATTCTACTTTAATAAGCATTTGAAACATTTTTTTGCTTCTTTTCCGACAATACTACGCTTATCATGTCTGAAAAGAGTGAAAAAAAAACCGCTTTTTTATTTGCGGCAGTGTAAAATTCGTATTTTCTTTGATCATAAAAGCGTTGATCTGTCTAAGTTCAAATCCGTCTCCGTTTATTCCTTAATTAACTGTACTCAAAAACGTTCCTAAATTGATTAAGGAATAAATTGAGGGCAACGATTCTTCAAATAAAAACATTAATCTATAACATGAGTTGCAATTGGCAAGATTATCGAAAAGGAAGTTTTCTCTTCAGAAGAATGGCAGGAGATTTCTCCTTTATGCCTTTCGATGATTTCTTTGCATACAAATAAGCCAAGGCCGGTACCGAGTTTTTTTGTTGTGAAAAAAGGTTCGAAAATTGTTTTGCTAAATTCTTCTGGAATCATTGGTCCGTTGTTTGTGATAGTGATGCAAATGCGGTCAAAATCTATTAATTGAGAAGTAATTTCGATGGTTGGATTTGTTGTACGGTGTTGCCCCAAAACATCGATTGCATTGAAAATAATATTTATCATCACCTGGCGAATCTCGTCTGCATACCCCTGAAGAATTTGGTCACTGTCTAATTGTTTAACCACTTTCACTTTTCCATCTAGAATGCTTGGGTAAAGAAAATTTAAAACTTCCTTTAATAATTTATTTAAATAGAATTCACTTTTTTCCTTGCCAATCAATTCTTTCTTCGATAAAAGAAGGAATTGTGAAATACGGAAATTCAGTTGGCCTAACTCATTTGAAATGATATCCAAATATTTCATTTGTGGATAGTCCGACTTTAGCAGCTGGATAAATCCTTGTATGGAAGTTAACGGATTCCTGAATTCGTGAATAAAACTGGATGTCATTTGTCCAAGAAGAGTCAATCGGTCCTGGTGTGTCGAATCGATAAACTTTGTCTTTTCATCAATGATTTTATTTTTCTCCTCGGTATAATGTGTAACTGCAAAATAAAGAAATTTATCAAAACAAAAATTGATCGAATTAAGCGCATCCTGCATATCTGTCCATTCGAGTCCTGCCTTGCTCAAATAACTATAAATGACGCTTCTTCCAAGGTTGGCATTGTATACAAAATCTCCTAATTTAATGTTTTCGACAGACCTTTCTGAAGAAACAAGGATAGCAAGGTCTTGTATGAATTGGAGCAATTCTTCTTTAGACATGGTGAAGATGGCCACGACAACTTCAAAAAGCTGCTCTCCATTGTTCAAGATTTTATTTTTATAAGGGTCATCTATTGAAACGATGATTAATTTCTCCCAATCACATAAAATCTGCTCCTTCTTGTCAGCAAAGAAAGCAAATAATTTGTTCTTCGTATCGACAGACATGTTGTTTTCCCCTCCGAGTATCAGGTGATAAGCTTTAATCTTTTTGTTATTCGAGAGGTAATGGGAAAATCCTTCCTGACAATGTGCTGAAATTAGATATTTATAAAAAAATGGGTATTTAGTCATAGAGGATACTTTTATATACTCCATAATCATAAAATAGGAATATTGAAGATAACTCTTGCCTTCGAACTTAAAAATCAACAGGGGAAATATTGACGATTTTATTAACAATTGAGTAAAAATCAGAATTTCAACGGTTTTCCCCATATTATTACTGTGACTTATCCATCGTTTTAATGGTAAAATAACATATATAAGAAAGATAATCATTCTCAATTAAATCGAAAAAAGGGTGATATACATGGTTGGACAGATGAAAGCAGGGGATAAAGGGAAAATTATTAATATCTCTCATGTTGGTCACCTTGTTCAAAGACGTCTACTCGACCTTGGTATAACTGAAGGGTCTGAAGTTTGCGTCAAATGTGTTATGCCATTTGGCGGCCCAATCATGATTGAATCATGTGGCCAGTGCATTGGTATTCGGCGCAAGGAAGCAAATAGTATTGAAGTGGAGAGATTATAATGGAGGTTGCTTTAATTGGAAATCCCAATACCGGTAAAACTTCATTGTTTAATAATTTAACAGGATCTTATGAGTATGTTGGAAACTGGAGCGGAGTAACCGTTGAGAAGAAAGTAGGAATGTTCAAAAATAATTCTGGTAGATTAATTGATTTACCGGGTGTTTATACGTTAAATCCTCTTTCAAAAGATGAGGGGGTCGTTACTTCATTCTTTTTGAACGAGCATGTGGATCGCTTGTTAAATATTTTGGATGCATCGCAGTTGGAAAGAAACCTGCACCTAACCATTCAGCTGCTTGAATTCGGAAAACCCGCACTAATCGGATTGAACATGATCGATGTAGCCAACCAGAGGGGAATTCAAATCAATGTTGGTAAACTATCTGAGTTGCTTGGTGTACCTGTCGTACCTGTAGTTGCGAGAAGTGGCAAGGGGTGTGAACAACTGGAAAATAGTATTTCCACAGCACCTCAATTAATCAATCAACGGAATTCCGTGTACTATGGTAAAGAGATTGAGGAAGCGGTCATAAAACTCGCTTCTAAATTGGAAAACAAGACAACTCATTCACCAAGATGGCTCGCACTTCAATTGTTCGAGGGAAATCAATATATAAAGACGTATATTGGCAAGTTGATTGCCCAGACTGAAGTAGAAGCGTTAATGGAAGAACTGGAAAAGAAAATATTAGTTAAAGAAGACGTTAAGACACTCTCGCATTTAATATATCAAAAACGAAAAGTGGTCATTGGGAAAATTTTGGCGGAAGCTGTAAAGAAGGAAAAGACGGTTATTCCTTTATCGGAACAGATTGATTCGCTCGTCACAAATCGTTTTATCGGGATGCCAATATTTCTGTTGGTCATGTATTTTATGTTTATGCTCACCTTTGACTGGCTCGGGACACCATTGGCCAAGGGAATGAATGCCTTGCTAACAGGGCCGATTACAGATGGAATTGAGAATTTATTGACTGTTTTTGGTGCATCCGTATTTATACATGACCTGATCATTCATGGCCTGGTTGCTGGTGTCGGCGGAGTCCTTGTATTTGTACCGCAAATTTTCATCTTGTTTTTCTTTATTTCCTTGCTAGAAGATTCAGGATATATGGCACGTGTGGCTTTAGTCATGGACAGAATAATGGAATCAGTCGGTTTAAATGGCAAAGCGTTCATTCCAATGATGATTGGTTTCGGATGCAATGTTCCCGGAGTAATGGCTGCAAGAACAATTGAAACACCAAGGGAAAGACTGTTAACCATCTTGTTGACTCCACTAATGTCCTGCTCTGCGCGCTTGCCTGTGTATGCTTTATTCGTCGGAGCTTTTTTTGCAAGCCAGAAGGCGGCTGTCGTATTAAGTTTATATGTTTTAGGTATTGTGGTTGCATTGCTATTGGCTAAGATTTTTTCTACTACTTTGTTAAAATCGGAAACGTCGTTATTCGTGATTTAACTTCCTCCATATCGTTTGCCACAGCTCCAGGCACTTCGCCGGAGCACGTGGGACAAAGGAAAAGGATTTGTTAAGAAGGCAGGAACCTTTATTTTTGCAGGATCAGTATTTATTTGGCTGCTTTCCTATACTGGCCCAGGCGGTTTGAAAGTAGATATGGATCATAGTTTTCTTGCAGGAATTGGCGGATTGATCGCTCCGCTTTTAAAACCAATAGGATTCGGTACGTGGCAGGCCGGTGCATCTTTAATGACCGGATTTTTAGCGAAAGAATCCATTATTTCTACGATGAATATCATCTATTTCGTTCCAAAAGGAGCAAGTTTACAAGGATTAATGACAAGCTATTACACACCGCTTGCGGCCTATAGTTTTTTGGTATTTATCCTTTTGTATATTCCATGTCTTGCAACAGTTGCAACAATTTATAAAGAAACATCTTCAAAGAAATGGACTGTTTTTTCCATCGGCTATGCGCTAACAATCGCATATGTACTTTCGTTAATAATTTATCAGGGCGGAAAATTACTCGGCTTATCCTAAGAGGAAGAGGTGGAGAAAATGATAGCCAATATTATCATCGGTGGGGCTATTTTCAGCTATGCCAGCTGGGCTCTTATCCGTTTTATTAATAAATCAAAAAAAGGCAAATGTGCTTCGTGTGCACTTGAAAAAAATTGTTCAAGCTCATGCAGTACCATTGAAAAATAAAGTAAACTGAGCTGTTGTCGTATAGACAACAGTCTTTTTATTTGTACTTGTTTTAAATATCGCAGATTTGCAAAAAAATATTGCAGTAAAAGGAAGTTCCGACCCCCTTAAATAATTAAATAGCTGCGAATCCTTTAGAAAATAATAGTTGAGGTGAAGAAGTATGGAGATATCGGATAAGCATCCCATCCATCCCACAATTCGGAAATGCCTTCAGCATCTAGATATTATTGAAGCCGATGAAAAAACAAAGCAACTCGTTTATATGTACATGGAATCATTATATAAAGATATGACTAAACAAATAGAACTTGAAACTAAAGACGCTCCTGAAACAAATAGACATCTGCTTTAAAGGGACAGATTTTGATACCTTTTAGAGCTTTTTTTATTTTCTTTTGCTTGCCAAGTGAGTAGTTTTGGAATGATTGGGGTAAAAGAAAATGCTAACTGTAATGAATACAAACATTTTTAAAATGTTCAACACGTGGGGGACAATATGAGCAGATTATTTTTCAGTGGAATGATAGAAAATTTGAGGAAATGGCGTAGAAACAGAGTAATGGTGTTTTCTTTTTCCACTATGGTTTTAGGGTTGTTTGGAATGTTTCAATTCTTTTCAAGTGGAGTAGATATTGATTCCTTAAAAAGCCATCTTTCCCAGGCCACCGTTATTTACGACCAAAATGGGGAAGTTGCAAGCAAACTGTCAGGCAATAAAAATGAAGGAGTCGACATTAAGCAGATTCCAAATTCGATGAAACACGCAGTCGTGGCTATTGAAGATCGTCGTTTTTATGAGCACAGTGGCGTCGATTTTATCGGGATTTTGAGAGCTTTTTATAAAGACGTGATAGCAGGTGAAGTCGTTGAAGGGGGCAGCACAATTACCCAACAGCTGGCGAAAAATGCTTTATTGACGTCGAAGAGAACATTTAAGCGCAAAATTGAGGAGATTTTTTTAGCAAGAGAAATAGAAAAAAAATACTCGAAAGATGAAATTCTCCAAATGTATCTGAATCAAATTTATTTTGGAGATGGTGCTTGGGGGCTGAAAAGTGCAGCATTAAAATATTACGGCAAAGATGTCAAAGACCTTACAATAAGCGAATCTGCCATGCTTGCTGGGCTTATTAAAGCTCCATCTGCCTTAAATCCATATGAACATTTAAAGAAGGCGACCAAAAGGCGAAACCTTGTATTGAGCGAAATGAAAAAACAAGGTTTTATAACAAAAAAACAATTCATTACTGCAACGGAAGACAAAGTAGCGTTGACAGATAGGGAAGGAGACCCATTTCGTGGGAAGTATCCTTATTATGTTGATCAAGTACTGGATGAAGCGATAAATCAATATGG
>JAUZPT010000162.1 GCA_030705745.1 Bacillota bacterium
AGTTATTCGTTATTTTATCCAGCTTACTTTGAACTTCGCCCTGCGTTTTGCCATTCACTGTGAATTTCACTTGGCCCTTTTCAGAAACGAACACATCTGCATCTGGGTATTTTGCAGCAATATTAGTTGTATCGGTTAAATCCTGGGAGTTGACGCCCCCTGTATATACCCTCGCTTCGCCCGTATATCGCTGGCCGCTATGCCTTACCACATAAATCGCCGATGCAATGATAAGAGCAGTGATGATCGGTATTATGAGAAACCATATCTTCTTGCTCCAAAAATACATTAAATATTCATATAATACATATTGCTTTTTTTCCTCAGCCAATTGTTATCCACCTATCCTTTGTTTCGCATATTAGTCGACAAAAGCGGCATTTACACCATTTCTGCGCAAACGACGCCTTAGTTACAAGCAAAGAAAACGTCCCCCTTGCAATGGCGACGTTTTCCTTAATTACTATTTTCCAAAAAACTCGGCTATTTTCGCCACAACATATTCTTGTTGCTCCGTTTTCAATTCAGGAAACATTGGCAGTGACAGCGCTTCGTTCGCTGCCTTTTCTGCAAGTGGAAGATCTCCTTCTTTGTAGCCCAAGTCCTTGAACACAGGCTGTATGTGAAGCGGAAGTGGATAATAAATCATTGTTGATACTCCCTGCTCCTTCAAGAAAGCCTGCAATTCATCTCTTTTTTCAACGCGGATTGTATATTGATGGAAAACGTGATAATTTCCTTCTACTTCAACAGGAGTCGTGACAGAGTCACCAAGTCTTTCCTGAAGCAGGTGCGTATACGTTGCAGCCTTTTCGCGGCGAAGCTCACTCCATTTTTCCAAATGCGGGAACTTCACATTCAAGACAGCTGCTTGAAGTTCATCAAGACGGCTGTTGTAGCCAAGTACGTGATGATAGTATTTAGGCTTGCTTCCATGAACACGGATAACGCTGCATTTTTCAGCAACCTGGTCATCATTTGTCACGATCATTCCGCCATCACCGTATGCACCAAGGTTTTTTGTAGGGAAGAAGCTGTAAGTAGCTGCAGAACCCATTTCACCAACATTTTTTCCATTTTGTTTCGCACCGATTGCTTGCGCTGCATCTTCAACAATGGCTAAATTATGTTTTTTGGCGATTTCTGCTAATTTTTTCATATCAGCCATTTGTCCATATAAGTGAACAGGCAGAATTGCTTTTGTTTTTTCAGTAATAGCTTCTTCAACCTTAAGTGGATCAATATTGAATGTGACAGGATCAATATCAACGTAAACAGGTGTAGCACCTGTACGGACGATTGCGCCGCCAGTTGCAAAGAAGGTAAATGCAGTTGTAATAACTTCATCTCCAGGTCCAATTTCTAAAGCCTGAAGAGCAATATGTATAGCGTCACTTCCATTACCGCAACCAATCCCGTGTGCAACATTGCTGAATTTCGCAATATCCTGCTCAAGTTTTTTTACATTGCTGCCCAAAATGAATTGAGAAGAGCTCATCACTTGGTCCATAACCTCTAGTACTTCTGATCTTAATGTTTGATATTGTTCGCTAAGATCCAGCATAGGAACTTTCATCGGTCTACCTCCAAAAATGTGAAATCAAATATAAATACTTTAAAACACGCTCTAGTTTACCATACTTCAACAATTTACAAAGTATAGAATGTGACAAAATTAGTATAAGTTTTTAAACGAAAAATTAACAGCAAAAGCCCAAAATATTTTCCGCTTTTTTCATTCTTGCATAAGTAAATAAAAAAGGGAAACAATAACCCCAGAAAAAATCAAAAAAAGAAAGCTGGCCGCAGCGCGTTACACTTTGCCACGGCTCAGCTTTTTTATCATTTGTACCCTTGTCCCTTTACCGAAAAATTTGTTGCATTTTTCTTTAATAACATTTGTATCATTATCATCCCACAAATGGTTAGGTTTATTAAGAACGTTGTCTTCCTACAGGCCTCTTAGCAGTAAGTTTCTTAAAAAGGGTTAGTATTGGTTTATATTTCACATGGACGATTCCAATCACTTCGGCAAGAACCTCAGTTATGACCAGCAGGCCGAAGATGATGAAAATGGAACCCCATAACGTCGATTTGGATAAAAGAACAGCGCTCGCGCTAAAAAGGATTCCAAACGCATAAATGGCCAAAACCGTTTTTCTATGCGAGAGCCCAAGCGCAAGAAGCCTATGGTGCAAATGCGATTTATCCGGAGCGGATATTGGTTTTTTATTTGCGATCCTTCGAATGATGGCGAAGGTTGTATCAAATACCGGAACACCGAGAATTATCACGGGAACCAAGAAACTGAACAGCGTCACGCTTTTGTATAAGCCCAAAAGCGACAAAATTGAAATCGAATATCCGAGGAACAGTGCCCCGGTATCACCCATGAAAATTTTCGCCGGGTGAAAATTGTAAAACAGGAATCCAAGAATACTGCCAAGCAGGATTAGTGAAAGCGTAAAAATCAACATTTTCCCTGCCAAGAGCGCCATGATTCCAATGGTTGCAATTCCGATGGCGGAAACTCCTGACGAAAGCCCGTCCAGACCATCAATCAAATTGATTGCATTTGTGATGGCGACAATCCAGAAGATCGTGATCGGATAACTCCAAATTCCTAAATAAAAAGCGCCAACGTACGGTATTCTAACAAGATCAATTTTCAATCCGCTTGCCAAGATCAACGATGCGACAATTAACTGCCCGGCAAACTTTGTTTTCGCTGAAAGTTCATATTTATCATCGAAAATTCCGATGAGGATTATTAAGATCGCACCGATACTAATGGTGTTTACTTTTTGGTCGTACAGTCCGCCCACCAAATACCCGGCGATTACGCCAATAAAAATAGCTAATCCACCAAGCCTTGGCATGATTTTTTGATGAACTTTACGTTCATTTGGTTTATCAATGGCACCAAACCATACGGCAAACTTAATCACAAGTGGCGTGAGGATCAAGACAGTAATCAGTGCTGCAAAAAATGCCAGAATTGCTTGAATATACATTCATCATCACCTTTTTGAGAGGTTAGTTTCATCATTTCCCAATCATTCATATCGTAACACATATCTTTTTTTAAGCAACGATTTTTTATTTGGAATGCATGAAAAAAATATGGTAGGGAAACTTATGTGAAAAAGTACCTACACAGATCAAATCCTCTCCTTACTTACCCACTCATATACCATTTAAACCTTTCTTTATCCTTCCTTTTAGACGACACTATCCTGCAAAAGGTTACACTTAATTTATGGAATATTATCCCATGTTTTCAAATCAACCCATTCCTGGTTCTGTATGTTATAATTTGGCTAGACAATTATTTACACGAAACAGGAGCGAACCATACAATGTTAACAAAAGTTAAAATGCTTTTTAGCGATAGTTCACGTGAGATTAAGCGCTTATCCAAAAGCGTAAATGAAATAAATCAACTTGAAAAACAGTTCGAATGTCTTACAGATGAAGAATTGAAAAATAAAACGGCTCTCTTTATGGAAGAATTGCAAAACGGCAAGACAATCGAAGACATTAAAATAGAAGCATTTGCCGTTGTCCGGGAAGCGTCCAAACGCGTGCTAGGCCTACGGCATTTTGACGTCCAGCTCATCGGAGGCCTTGTGCTGCATGAAGGCAGCATTGCCGAGATGCAGACAGGTGAAGGAAAAACGTTGGTCTCCACCCTGCCAAGTTATCTTCACGCGCTTGAAAATAACGGTGTACATATTATTACCGCGAATGAATATTTGGCGCGCCGCGATTACGAGCAAATGGGAAAAATCCATGAATTCCTTGGCCTTAACGTAGGACTTAATATACCTGGAATATCTCCTGAAGAAAAAAAGGAAGCATATGCAGCCCATATTACCTATGGAACAGGCAATGAATTCGGTTTTGATTATTTACGGGACAATATGGTAAATGATATCAATCAAAAAGTACAGCGGATGCATCACTACGCAATCGTGGACGAAGTCGACAGCATTTTGATCGACGAAGCGAGGACGCCGCTCATCATCGCCAATAAATCGAGCAACGGTGCCGACCTTTTCTATATTTCAGCCGAGCTGATGAAAAGCTTTAAGGAAGATGTCGACTACGAATTATTTGCTGAAACAAAACAGGTTTATTTGAAGGATGAAGGTGCGTTTAAAATTGAAAATGCATTCGGAATTGAAAATCTGTATGATGCCGAACATCAGGACCTTTTACATAATGTTACCCAATCATTAAAAGCATCCGCCATCATGAAAAAAGATGTCGACTATATTGTCAAAGACAGCAAAATCCTTCTTATTGATAAGTTCACCGGACGAATCATGGAGGGCCGCACGTTCAGCGAGGGCTTACACCAGGCTCTTGAAGCGAAGGAAGCACTTCCTATCAGTGATGAAAACGAAACACAGGCGACGATTACCATCCAAAATTATTTCAGGATGTATGAAGGACTCGCAGGCATGACGGGAAGCGCCACGCCGTCAAAAGAAGAATTTTCAAGCACATATCATCTCCACGTCGTATCGGTTCCACCGAACAAACCAGTTCAGCGGATTGACCAGGATGAGTTAATTTACATATCGAAGGAATTGAAGGTTAACCGAATTCTTCACGAAGTGGAAAAGATGAATAAAATCGGCCGGCCGGTTCTCATCGGAACCACGTCCATCGAACAATCTGAAACCCTTTCACTCGACCTTCAAAAAAGAGGGATTAAACACGAAATTTTGAATGCAAAGACGGAAGAGGACGAAGCGAGCATTATTGCCAATGCCGGGCAAAAAGGAAAAGTGATGCTTGCCACGAATATGGCAGGCCGTGGAACAGATATTGCACTTGATGACGATGTAAAAGCTTTAGGCGGACTTCATATCATCGGAACGGAGCGGCACGAAAGCTTCCGTATCGATATGCAATTGAGAGGGCGCGCGGGCAGGCAAGGCGACCCTGGTTCAACCATTTTCATCATTTCGTTGGAGGACGATTTATTCATCCACTATGATAAGGAAGAAATGGATAAGTACAAAAAGAAAATGAAGGCGAATGAGGAAGGGCTTATCGTCAATCCTGATCCAAGTAAATTTGTTTTTAAAGTCCAGCAAACCGTGGAATATGCCCATCACTCCTCACGAACCCACTTATTAAAGCTCGACAATGTTCTGGACAGCCAAAGCAAGGTCATTTATTCAATGCGCGATCGAGTGTTGAAATCAGAGGTAACCGATACATTCCCTGAAGTTGCAGGATATATTAAAAATTATATTTTACAAACGATTAGCAAATATTGCATAGAAGCCATTCCCTCTGGCGAATGGAATCTCAAAGGCTTGCTCGAGGAACTAAGCTTTGTTTTTATCGAACACTCGATTGTTCAAGAGGATCTTGAAGACCGGGCAATTGATGAAATTACCGAGCTGTTTTTGGAACAGTACACAAAGCTCGAAAAACAAATTCTTTCGCTGCAAAACGATGAAGTGCTTGGTGGGCAATTAAAACAATTTTTACTCCAGGTAATCGATACAAACTGGATCCAGCATCTTGATTTATTGTCACAAATCAAGGACGGAATTCACTTGCGAGGCTACGGACAGGAAGATCCATACCGCACATTTGAAAAAGAAGCGCTTGATGAATTTAATCAACTTATGTATGAAATTGAATCAGGCGTCAGCATCCGCTTCATCGAATATATTAAAAGTCAGTACGAGTTTGAGCCAGAAAGAGATTAGGGGGAAGAGTATTTATGGCTTTATTTAAAAAGAAAAATAAAGAGGAAACAATAATTGGGCAAAATGGGGTCCCAAATACTTCAACCCAGTCCGAAAATTCAGGAAAAGTAAAAACTACCCTTATTTTTAGTCCAGACTGGGAGCTTTCAAATCAAGAAAAGTATGTATATATGTACAAACATCAGCAATTGCCATTATTAGATGAAAATCAATTTTCGATAAAAGGAATAAAACTTCTTCCATATGATGGAGGATTCGTAATAGTCGCTTTATTAAGAAACACGCTACCAAGAGCAATCCGTTTCGATAGCATTGATCTTATACTCCTAGATGAGGAGGGAAAGACCGTTGCCAAAAAACAATTTGAAATGGACAGTCTTGGTGATTTCCCACCTTTCAGCTGTATGCCATGGCGTTTCCTTTTTACCGACGAAGACAAGTTGTCCGAAACTATACCCGCGGAAGGCTGGAGCATTGCTTTTCAATTGGCTCAGTCTTCATCTAAACGTGCCCATCTCCTTGATTTGGACGAAAACTGGGATCAACAACTTTCCCCCGTTCAGAAAGACCAATTGGAACAACTTGTCGCCGGATTACCCGCTATTTCTGCAGACGATATCAATTTCATGGGTCTTGAAGCAAATTTTACCGAAACAGAGGATTTGGCTGTGACAGTCCTTATTCGAAATGGCCGTTTACAATCACTTGATTTGGAGCAAATTCTTTTAACCGTTGAAGATGCTGCAGGAGATATAGTTTGCCAGGGAAACTTCACGTTAGATAATTTCACAGTAAAACCGAACTCGACCAGACCATGGACGTTCCTATTTCCCAACGAAATCGTAATGAAGAGCAACCCGGATCTTTCGATGTGGAAAATCTATTCACCTTCTCAGCAGGAAAAGGTGGAAAGCTAACTTACATACTATACAAAGTATGCCCGTTTCTTTTGGAACGGTCAGGCTGTCGAAAAATATTCGACAGCCTTTTATTTTGTTTATTTTCTTTAACAAATCACCGCGTTAATATGTACTAATATTATTAGTAATTACCTCATTAAACG
>JAUZPT010000163.1 GCA_030705745.1 Bacillota bacterium
CATAAGAAGCGGCATTTCAATACTATGCTGGTGAGGATATTGAGTGGTTAAGCTGTGATACCATATTGGATGTTCTTGAATCTGTAGGTGTACATAAGGCAGATAAAGGTTTTGTCCCTATTGAAAATTCAATTGAAGGTACAATCAATATTTCCGCAGATGGTTTGCTCACAAATAATTTGTTTATCGAAGCCGAAGTGATTTTTCCAGTTTATTTGAATTTACTCGTAAATGTGGGGACTCAATTGCATGACATAAAAGAGGTTTGGTCTATTGCCCCAGCACTTGCTCAATGTAAGGAATTCATTCGAAATTCACAGGTAAAATGCAAACAGTTTGACAGCACCTCATCGGCAGCTCAAGCGGTGAAGCTCCAAGGTAGAAAAGATGTTGCGGCAATCGCGTCCCAATCTGCTGCAAAAATATTTAATTTACATACTGCAAAAAGTTCTATTCAAGATAATCGTGAAAACCATACGAGGTTTATCATTGCTAGCAAAGACAATAAAGAAATAAAACAAGATCAACAAAAAACGATGTTATTGATCACACCATGTGAAGATCAGTCAGGGGTACTCTCTGCCATTTTAAATGTTTTTACTGCGCTTTCCATCAATTTAACGTGGATCGGCTCACGCCCCACAAAGAAAAAATTGGGAACATACCACTTCTTTATAGAAGCTGAAATGGGTTTGCATGAATCAAAAACAACCAAAGTCATTACCATTCTTAAAGCCTTTGGTCATGAAGTTCAAGTTCTTGGAAGTTATAATTCAACCCAGCTCTAATTATCGATTATTTCATTTCACCCTAAAAATCATTACTACAAAGGAGAGTATGAATGAGAGATCCTAATGAAAAGGAAATCGCTAGGTTAAGTCCTGAAGAAAAAAATAGGATATTGGACACGATTGCTAAATCACCGGTTATTTCGGATCTTGATTTTCAAATATTAAAGATTATATCTTATGATTCATTTGCAGTTCTTCGAGCAAAAGTCGCAGAAATACTTAACTCTTTCAATAATAGAGAGGGGGAAAGCATGTTAATAAGATTGCTTCACGACAAAGATGACTTAGTAAGGGCCGAAGCATGCAAGTCTTTACAAAACAGTACTTCAGCAGCAGTTCTTCCGTTGTTAATGGAAAGAGCAAAGCATGATAAAGCTGATTTGGTCAGAGGATATGCGGCAACATCATTGGCGAGCATTTTAATTTCCACCAATCCTCCGAAAAAAAACTATATTGATTACTTTTACAAGCTTGTCGAAACTGAAAATATTAAGTGGGTAAAAATTCATCTTTATAAAGCATTATACATTTTAGGGGAAACAGTCTTTTTATATAAGCTGTTAGATGAGTTGAATAATCGAGTAATAAAGGAAAGAGCGGCGGTGGTTAATCTTTTGGAAGAGCTTGTAACGGATGAAAATAGGGAAATCATTAAAATTGCTCTTTTGCAAGCACTAAAGGAAGAACGAACAGTACTTGTAAAAAATATGATCGAGAAGGTATTAAATAATCTATAAATATCATCTGATTATTCAGTTTCAATAACGTGGGAATACTTTAATTCCGTTCAGTAAATAAAAAATGTTTCTTTTCAAAACTATTATTCGTTCCTCTTAAAGCGCCAAAGGTTATTTATTCGACAGGATTCATTATATATGATAAAAGGAAAACAAAAAAAAAACCCTAAAAATTAGATTTAGGATTTTTTTATGAGCTTTGAAAACTAATAATACTTAACGTTCCAACAAGTAAGGATAAAAGGGAAACATGCAATAGAACAGCACCTAGGCTTAAATGAGTATAAATTAAAAGGCCGCCACTTAATCCCTGAAGAATAATCAATAGAAAACAAATAATACTTAAGCGATATAAATCTGGTCGAACTTCACGATATTTTTTCGCCAAACGGATTAGAACGAAAAGAAGGATGATTAATACAAGTGCAAACAATCGATGAATCACATCCACCCAAAATGCATTACCAACTGCGGATAACTGTTCCGTTGGAATGGGGAATCCTTGGAAATATCCACCCGATTTAGTTTTTGCAACATACCCCCCAAAATAGGTCGCTGCGTATAAAAATAAAAAGATAAACCATGAAAAAGCAGTGAAAGAAGAGGGCATCTTTCCAATGTGTTTTATTTGCATTTCTTCATGATAAATAACGTATGAAATATTCACTAAAGCAGAAAAGGAAATAAGAGCAATGCCGAGATGTGCCGCTAAAAGTAACGGAGAAAGTGATATCATCACGGTCAAAGCACCAAGAGTCGATTCTCCTAAGATTCCTAATACAGCAAAAAGAACAAGTATTTTTATCCTTCGGGTTTTATAACGAAACCATGCCACGGCTGAAACAATAAATAATAAAATACTCGCAAGACCCACTACTATTCGATGGGTATATTCGATCACAGAGTGATAGTCGGAAGGATTCGGAAATATACTTCCGTTACAAAGAGGATATCCGGTTCCGCACCCCATGGCTGAATTAGTCATCGTATCAATAAACCCAATAATATTCACCAAAAAAAGTGAAGCAGCAGCAATAAAAGAGAGCCAAAAATATCTCATAAACATCACATTTCCTTTCTAAAAAATTCCGATCACCATCGTAGAAAACATCCCTAAAATATAGAACAGGGAACAAATAAACGTACGTTTTGCCCAAACGAATTGATGATCTTCTTCTTTCCTCATTTTCCAAGTGCAATAAAGAAGAGCACTGTTAAAAATCATCGCGCCAGCCAGGTAAAAGTAATTAAAATTTCCGCTTACATATAAGACTAACGAACAGATAAATAAAAGGACCATATAAAAAAGACTTTGAATTTTTGTTGAACGAGCTCCTTTTACCACAGGCATCATTGGAATCCCTGCTTTTGTATATTCGTCATTCTTATATAAGGCAAGCGCCCATGAGTGGGGAGGAGTCCACAAAAAAATTACCATAAACATCAACCATGCAGTTGCTTGTAAACTATCTGTAACGGAAGCCCATCCAATCAAAATAGGAAACGCCCCAGCACCTCCACCAATGACTATATTTTGTGGAGTTCGGCGTTTTAACCACATCGTATAAATGACAGCGTAATAGAAATAACCTAAGGCGTTTAATAAAGCTGTGAGAGGATTCACAAAGATAAACGCAATAACTACAGATAAAATACCCAAAAAAATACCAAACCAAAAAACAGATGCAGGTTCAATCTCCCCTGAAGGAATGGGACGTTTTGCTGTTCGCTCCATAATAACATCTATGTCTCGATCATACCACATGTTGATTGCCGCTGATCCTCCTGCTGACAACGATGCACTCAAAAGCATAGCGAATAGGACTGAGAAAGAAGGAACTCCTCTTTCTGCGACAAATGCGGCACAAAGGGAAGTAAAACTAAGCATTATCAATATTTTGGGTTTAGTTACATTTATATATGCAGAGATTATTTTTGTCCAGCGATGAAAACGAGAGGGTGAATCCTGATGAATTTCTTGAACAACTGACAAAGATCCCACACTCCTATTTGTCAAGCTACAGCGCCCAGTGATTAATAGTAGTCACTGGGCGCTGGGGCTTCTTTTTTTTATTGAACTTGAGAATTAAATGACATTATCCACATAGCTCCGGCAACAATAGTAACAACGAATACCAAACCTAAAATTAATGCCATGACATTGTATCTCGGTCCTTCACCATCACGAATATGCATAAAGAAGAACAACTGAATCACAAATTGCAAAACAGCGGCTACCAAAATACTAACCACGAGAGCAGATTTTGATAGTAAATGTTCTAATACCAGCACAAGAGGGATGATCGTCAAAACAATCGAAAGAATGAATCCGATGATATATGCCTTGATTGATCCTGTGTCATGATGATTCGACATTTACATCACCCCCATCAAATAGACAACAGTAAAGATGAAGATCCAAACAGCATCTAAAAAGTGCCAGTACAAACTAATAATTGAAATTTTACGCTTGGTAACGGGAGTAATTCCTTTACGAGAAAGTTGAAAAATTAATCCAATCATCCAAAATATCCCAAATGTAACATGAAGTCCGTGTGTACCAACAAGAGAAAAGAAGGAGGTTAAAAATGCACTTTTAGAAATGGTAGCTCCTTCAGCAACCATATGTGTAAATTCATTGATTTCAAACCCAACAAATGTTGCACCAAGTGCAGCTGTTACAATCAACCATCTAATGAGTCCTTTTTTATTTCCTTTATTCATTGCTAAAACCGCTAACCCACTCGTAAACGAACTAATTAATAGAATAAATGTTTCGATGATAAAACCAGGGATATCGAATTCCTTTGCTGTAAATCCTCCATTTGTATGGTTGTGCAAAACGGCATAAGTAGCAAAAAAAGTAGCAAATAATAAACAGTCGGTTACAAGGAAAATCCAAAAACCTAAAACTTTTAACCCTTCCTGGTCAACATGACCATGATCGTGGTCAGAAACATGAGCGGAAACGCTTTGTTGCATGTTTAAAACCTCCTAATTTGCACTTCTTTGAACAGAAGTGTAATTCCTTAATGCTTTTTCAGTTCGTTCGATTTCTTCAACAGAAATGTAATAATCAGTGTCATACTGGAAAGATCGTGCGAATAATGTTGCCACGACTCCAATTAATCCGATTATTCCCATCCACATCCATTCAAATGTGAATCCAAATCCAGCAATAAACCAGAAGATTGACATGATGAAAGGAATACCAGTATTCTTCGGCATATGAATTGGCTCGTACTTAACCGGTTCTGGTTTATATCCTTCTTTTTTCATTTCTTCTTTTTGATACCACCAAGCATCGAGGCCTTTTACAGTTGGTAAAACAGCGAAATTGTAAATTGGTGGTGGAGATGGAATAGACCACTCTAATGTCCGACCATCCCAAGCATCCCCGGTTACATCACGTTCCCCATGTTTGAGACTATAAATAATTTGCCATGCTTGGAATACAAAACCTAGACCCATCAAGAATGCACCAACGGTTGAAATCATATTGAGCGGTGCCCAGCCCATATCCCATCCAGCAGATTGATTATACGTGTAAATTCGACGTGTCATTCCCATGAAGCCTAGGGCGTATTGAGGCATAAAGCATACATAGAAACCAATTTGCCACAACCAAAATCCCCATTTTCCTAAACGATCATTTAATTTAAAACCAAAAATTTTCGGGAACCAATAATACATTCCTGCAAGATAGCCAAACACGACACCACCGATTAACACTTGGTGGAAGTGGGCAATAAGGAAATAACTGTTGTGATATTGATAGTCCGCTGGAGCTGCTGCGAGCATGACTCCAGTTGCTCCACCGACAAGAAAAGTAGGAACAAATGCATAAAACCAAAGCATAGGTTGAGTTACTCGGATTCGACCACGGAACATCGTAAATAACCAGTTAAATATTTTTACACCTGTTGGAATAGCTATAATCATTGTACAAATAGCAAAAACAATATTTACGTCTGCACCGGCACCCATGGTAAAGAAGTGGTGTGCCCATGTGTAGTAAGAAACAACACTAATTGCAATCATTGAAAATACCATTGAGCCATAACCAAAGATGCGTTTTCTTGAGAATGTCGCTACAACCTCAGAATATACTCCGAATGCTGGTAAAACAACAATATATACTTCTGGGTGACCCCACATCCATATCAAGTTCACATACATCATTGGGTTACCGCCAGCATCCATGGTAAAGAAGTGTCCACCAAGTAAACGGTCAATTGTCAGCATCGCTAATGTAACAGTAAGAATTGGGAATACTCCTAAAATAGCGATAGATGATGATAAAACTGACCATGAAAATAATGGCATATCTCTTAATCGCATAGAGGGTGTACGCATTTTTAAAATTGTTACGATAAAGTTGATACCTGTTGCCAAACTACCGATACCTGAAAGCTGAATACCCCAAATCCAGAAGTTTTGACCTGGTCCAGGACTAAAAGCATTTTCAGATAAAGGTGGATAAGAAAGCCAGCCTGCATCTGCCGATCCACCAATTACAAAAGAAATATTAAACAGCATCGCTCCGATAAAGAACAACCAAAAGCTGAGTGCATTTAACATTGGGAAGGCAACATCTCGTGCTCCAAGTTGCAAAGGAACAACCATGTTAAATAAAGCAAACATAAATGGCATAGCCATAAACAAAATCATTATTGTTCCATGTGTAGTAAAAATTTCATTATAGTGTTCAGATGGTAGAAAATGATTATTCGGAATTGCTAGTTGGAGTCGCATTAAAATAGCATCTACTCCACCACGAAAAAGCATAATTAATGAAGAAAGAAGATACATAATTCCAATTTTTTTATGATCTACGGTTGTAATCCATTCTCTCCAAAGATAACCCCATTTTTTAAAATAGGTGAGAGAAAATACAATCGCGATCATCGCTAAGACGATTGATACATCAGCACCATAAATCATTGGATCGCCTGTAACAAAAAAATGCGATTTACCCATAAAAAATTCCCTCCTGATTTTTTATTTACCCATATCCATTCCAGGCATTGACGTGCTATCACCCATTTGATTCATATGATGATAATATTTTCCGCCATTTTTATTAACAATGTCCTCGAATAGATTTTTTGGATATGAAGAAAAGCTTAACTCTTTTTCTGTACTTGGTTTGGCTAATTTTTTGTATCCATCACTTGTTAAGACAGGGGAGTTTTGCTTAACGCCTTTTGCCCATTTATTAAAATCAGCTTGACTTACAGACTTAACTCTAAATTGCATATGGGC
>JAUZPT010000164.1 GCA_030705745.1 Bacillota bacterium
GTGAATTTAGATTAATACGCAATGAACAACATTTTAAAGGACTTTTTAGCCTATTTTTACAGCTAGGAAAAATGCTTGGATTTACATTCATTGAAATCGAACAGGCATATTTTCAAAAAAATGATGTAAATTATCAACGACAGCAAAATGGGTATTAGCAGAAAATTTTTACATTTCGCTGTTAATTTTGTATAATGAAGGTCGTAGATAAACAATTAGGGAGGCAAAAAATTGGCACATTTAGATGAAACGTTAACGATGCTTAAAGAGCTGACCGATGCCAGAGGAATACCAGGCAACGAACGTGAAGCCCGTGAAGTCATGAAAAAATACATAGAACCTTACGCCGATGAAATAACGACAGATGGATTAGGCAGTTTGATTGCGAAAAAGACAGGAAAAGAAGGCGGACCGAAAATCATGGTGGCAGGCCATCTTGATGAAGTTGGCTTTATGCTTACACAAATTGATGATAAAGGATTTCTTCGTTTTCAGCCTGTTGGAGGCTGGTGGGGGCAGGTAATGCTCGCACAACGTGTTACGATTATAACTAAAAAAGGTGACGTAATAGGGATCATCGGCTCTAAACCACCGCATGTTTTGTCGGCAGAAGCTCGCAAAAAACCGGTAGACATTAAAGATATGTTCATTGATATCGGTGCTTCAAGCCGTGAAGAGGCAATGGAATGGGGAGTTCGTCCTGGAGACATGGTCGTTCCTTATTTCGAGTTTACTGTAATGAACAATGAAAAAATGCTGCTAGCAAAAGCCTGGGATAACCGTATCGGATGTGCCATTGCTATCGATGTTTTAAAGCAGCTTAAAGACGCTGAGCATCCAAATGTGGTTTACGGAGTAGGATGTGTACAGGAAGAAGTCGGCCTTCGCGGCGCCCGTACAGCTGCTACAAAAATCCAACCGGATATCGGTTTTGCCGTTGATGTTGGTATTGCCGGAGATACTCCAGGAATATCGGAAAAAGAAGCGATGAGCAAAATGGGAAAAGGCCCGCAAATCGTTTTGTATGATGCCTCAATGGTATCACACAAAGGCCTGCGTGATTTTGTTACAGACGTTGCGGATGAGTTAAGCATTCCCTATCAATACGATGCAATACCTGGCGGCGGCACAGATGCCGGAACAATCCATCTTACACATAATGGTGTTCCTGCCTTGGCAATCTGCATTGCAACGCGCTATATCCATTCCCATGCGGCTATGCTCCATCGCGATGACTTTGAAAACTCCGTTAAATTAATTGTTGAAGTCATTAAACGACTTGACCGTGAGACGGTGGATAAACTTACTTTCGATTAAGTATAATATAATGTCCCGGTCTGAATGCCGGGGCATTTTTGTATATTTTTAGCAATTTGCAGGATGAAATGAGTATGAAATTTATCCTCAAATAAAAAAAGCTGCCAATTAACTGTTGGCAGCATCAAATTCATTAGTGCTTTAACCCATTTTCAAGTACTTCAAGCATTTCTTTCTTATCTTCTTCGCTGGAGTTTTTCCAGATTACCTCAAATAAAACACCAAGGCCTGGAAGCATTTTTTCCTCGCCATTTTGAATCGCATCGACGATCGTATCTTGCAATTCAGCCTGTGTATTTCCTGTTACATTGTGGATAATGGCATTGCGCAAATTTAAATTCATCAAAACACGCTCCTCGTTACCTTATTTCCTTACTATCTTTTTCAGTTTTTGGTTTTATTATGTACAGAAGTTAAGATATAATTAGAAAATCAAAAAAGTGCCTATAAAAGGAGAGACTGTGTTGAAGCAAATTCACTCTGTCAAGAATCCACAGGTCAAGCAGTGGAAAAAACTTTTAACCAAAAAAGAACGAGATTTAACGGGGACATATATAATAGAAGGATTTCATTTAGTGGAAGAAGCGCTTAAGCAGGAAGAGCTTGTATTAGAGCTTATTGTTTCCGAATCGGTTGATCTTCCACCCCGGTGGGATTACGGATCGATTCCGTTCGTATCGATTACGGAAGAGGTGGCAAAAGCAATTTCGGAGACGGAAGCGCCTCAGGGAGTTTTTGCGATTTGCCGCCAGGAAAGTATGTCAGCGGAGTCAGCCAAAACATTTTTATTGATTGACGCTGTCCAGGACCCTGGCAATCTGGGAACGATGATTCGGACTGCGGACGCGGCAGGAATCGATGCGGTGATCGTCGGAAACGGCAGTGTGGACATTTATAATTCCAAAGTGCTCAGGTCGGCGCAGGGAAGCCATTTTCACCTCCCAATCATCCGGGGTGAGCTTACGGAATGGGTCAACCAACTGAATCAAAGAGGAATTCCGGTATACGGCACCGCTCTTGAAAATGGTGTTGTTTATACAGAAGCGGCTCCAGCAGAGGCATTTGCGCTTGTTGTCGGCAATGAAGGAAGCGGAGTGAGCAGTGAAATATTAACAAAAACGAAGTCGAATTTATTTATACCGATTTTAGGTAAAAGCGAATCGTTAAATGTTGCAGTCGCTACAGGAATTCTTTTGTATTTTTTAAAACAGTCCTAAAAAAGAGATGTGTTTGAATCTGGTCGAGAATTACTATATAATAAACTACAAAATCAATAGTAAAAACGTTGACGGAGAAAAGTAGCTTGCAAAATGCCATTAAGGGAGAGAGTGCCGAGACTGAAAGCACTTTTATGGATACTGCAGGGGAAGTTCACCTCCCGAGTTGGCATCGGGACCACTTCGGATTGAAGTGTAAAGATGCGCCGGCACATGCCGTTATCCGAATGAAGCGAGCGCAGCGATGTTAAAGCATACTGTGTTTAAAAGGGTGGTACCGCGAATTCAACCTCGTCCCTTACCAGGACGGGGTTTTTCTGTGCGCATAAAACAATGCAAAAGAAACGGTAACTCGCGTAATTGCTGATTTTCTAAGATTCTCTAAGGGAACCATACGTTATTTGCTTGTACCATCATACATACAAAGGAGGAATATCTATGCAAGATCGTTTAAATGAACTACAGGAAGAAGCATTGAAGAAAATTGAAGAATCGACAAATTTAAAAGAATTGAATGAAGTTCGCGTTGCCTATTTAGGCAAAAAAGGACCGATTACTGAAGTTTTGCGTGGCATGGGCAAGCTTTCTGCCGAAGAACGCCCAAAAATGGGTGCTTTGGTCAATGTCGTGCGTGAAGTGATTGCAGAGAAAATGGAAGAAAAGCAAAATATGCTTGAAGATGCAGAGGTTTTAGAGAAACTGGCTTCGGAAACGATTGATGTCACGCTTCCAGGGAGTCCGGTAAGAGTAGGAAATCACCATCCGCTTACAAGCATTATTGAAGAAATAGAAGATTTATTCATCGGCATGGGGTATGAAGTTGCGGAAGGGCCTGAGGTCGAAAAAGACTATTATAATTTTGAAGCCCTTAACCTTCCAAAGGGACACCCAGCCCGTGATATGCAGGATTCCTTCTATATAACGGAAGAAATATTGTTGAGGACACATACATCGCCAGTACAGGCACGCACGATGGAAAAGCATCAAGGCAAAGGCCCGATAAAAATCATTTGCCCTGGTAAAGTGTACCGCAGAGATAACGATGATGCGACACATTCCCACCAATTTATGCAAATTGAAGGATTGGTCATTGGCGAAAATATCCGCATGAGTGACTTAAAAGGCACGCTGGAAGTATTTGCGAAGAAAATGTTTGGTGATGATCGCGAAATCAGATTACGCCCAAGTTTCTTCCCGTTCACAGAGCCATCAGTGGAGATGGATATTTCGTGTAAAATTTGTGGCGGCAAAGGCTGCAGCGTATGTAAGAAAACAGGCTGGATCGAAATATTGGGTGCGGGGATGGTGCATCCAAACGTCCTTGAAATGGCAGGATACGATTCGAAAAAATATACAGGTTTTGCTTTCGGCATGGGACCTGAGCGAATTGCCATGCTGAAATACGGCGTAGATGATATCCGCCATTTTTATACAAATGATGTGAGGTTCTTAAAGCAATTTTTGAAGCAGGAGTAATCGTTTGGTAGAGACGGTAAATTGTGTTGCAGAGACGACTGCGTTGAAAAATAGATTTGTTTTACTATGAAGGAGGAACACGAAATGTTCGTATCATATAAATGGCTGCAGGATTATGTTGATCTTGCCGGAATAACGCCAGAAGAGCTAGCTGAAAAAATAACGAAAAGCGGGATTGAGGTAGAAGGTGTCGAAGTCCTTAACGAAGGAATCGAAGGAGTGGTCATTGGCCATGTTCTTGAGCGGGAACAACATCCGAACGCTGATAAATTAAGTAAATGCCTTGTTGATATCGGTCAGGATGCTCCTGTCCAAATCGTTTGTGGAGCAGCGAATGTTGCCCAAGGCCAGAAGGTTGCTGTCGCAACGGTTGGAGCGGTGCTACCGGGTAACTTTAAAATTAAGCGGGCCAAGCTACGCGGAGAAGAGTCAAACGGTATGATTTGCTCTTTAACTGAGCTTGGAATGGAAGGTAAAATTGTACCGAAAGAGTACTCCGAAGGCATTTTCGTATTCCCAGCGGATGTGGTGCCTGGTACAGATGCGCTATCCGTCCTCAACAGGGATGACGCGGTGCTTGAATTGGGATTAACGCCAAATCGCTCTGACTGCTTAAGCATGCTCGGCGTTGCTTATGAAGTGGCTGCCATTCTGGGCAGGGAAGTGAAGCTTCCTGAAAGCGAATTGCATTCTTCGGAGGAAAATGCTTCCGATTTTATTCAGGTGCGTGTCGAGGCTCAAAACGACAACCCTTTATATGTAGCAAAAGTAATTAAAAATGTGAAAATCGGGCCATCTCCTTTATGGATGCAGACACGATTAATGTCTGCGGGCATTCGTCCGCATAACAATGTCGTCGACATCACGAACTACATCTTGTTGGAGTATGGGCAGCCGTTGCATGCCTTTGACTATGATCTTTTTGGCTCGAAGGAAATCGTTGTACGACGCGCGAATGACGGCGAAACGATTGAAACACTTGATGATATAAAGCGTACGCTGACAAAAGAGCATTTAGTCATTACAAATGGCAAAGATCCAGTAGCTCTTGCAGGCGTAATGGGCGGAGCGAATTCGGAAGTAACGTCTGAAACGACCACCGTTTTACTTGAATCTGCTTATTTTAGCGGAGCGGTTGTCAGAAAGGCTTCGAAGGATCAAGGATTAAGAAGTGAAGCTAGCGCAAGATTCGAAAAGGGCATCGATCCCAATAGGGTACGTGTGTCGGCTGAGCGCGCAGCATACTTGATGGCGAAATACGCTGGCGGAGAAGTCCTTAGCGGAACGGTTGAACATGATTCATTGACAATTGAACCTGCTGTTGTTTCGATTACGCTTAATAAAATTAACACGGTGCTGGGAACAGAGATGTCGATGGAAGAAGTTGAAGATATCTTCAACCGCCTACAATTCAAAGCTTCGGTGGATGGTGAAACGATTACAGTTACCGTTCCAACACGCAGAGGCGATATCCAAATAGAAGAAGATTTAATTGAAGAAGCAGCCCGTCTATACGGATATGACAATATCCCGAAAACATTGCCTATCGGTTCCTCAACAGCAGGGCGACTAACTGAATATCAATACAAACGTCGAATCGTTCGTCGCTACCTTGAAGGTGCTGGTTTGTATCAGGCTGTGACATATTCTTTGACTAGCGAAGAAAAGGTAGCTCAGTATGCAATTGAAAGCAGAGATGCGATCCGCTTGGCAATGCCGATGAGTGAGGACCGCAGCATGCTTCGATTGAGCATCGTTCCACAGCTATTGGAAGTATTGAAATACAATGGAGCCCGCCAAAATGATAATCTCGCTGTTTATGAAACAGGAGCCGTTTTCCTTTCAAATGGTACAGAGGAGTTGCCTGTAGAACACGAGCATGTCGCAGCAGCTTTGACCGGGCTGTGGCATAGCCATTCATGGCAGGGAGAAAAGAAACCTGTTGACTTCTTTGTTGTCAAAGGAATTTTAGAAGGTTTATTTGACAAGCTTGGGCTTACTGAAAAAGTGAAGTATATTCAATCCCAAATGGATGGAATGCATCCTGGTCGTACGGCAGATTTACTTTTAAATGGAGAAAAAATAGGCTTTGCCGGCCAAATCCACCCTGGAGTTCAAAAGGAACTTGATTTAAAAGAAACATTTGTGTTTGAACTTTCATTGAAAGCGATCCTTGAAGCAGCAACAGAGCCACTCCATTATCATGCGATTCCGCGTTTCCCTTCAATGACGAGGGATATCGCGCTTGTTGCAGACAAACAAACCGTTTCTGGGAAATTGAAGGAAATTATTGTGGAAGCTGGAGGAACTCTTTTAAAAGAAGCATCCGTATTTGACTTATATGAAGGAGAGCGAATGGAGCAAGGCAAAAAATCGATTGCCTTCTCGTTGAAATATGCAGATCCCGAACGTACGTTGACGGATGAAGAAGTGACAAAGGTCCATGAAAAAGTATTGGAAGCTCTGAAGGAAAAAGCTGGAGCTGTATTAAGAGGCTAAATTAATCATAAAAAAGGGGCTGATCACTATGCGATTAGCCCCTTTTTTTTACAATATTTAATGCTTTTTCCGTGTTGGCAAAATGAAGTTTGACGAATTTCGGAAGAATCTCTTTACCTTTGCTAACGATTAGTTTAGCAGCTGCCACATCCACCTGCGCGCCGGCACCTTTTGGGATCACAAATCCTGCGACATCACTTAATTTTTCAATATGCTGAACGAAGGCATACCGTGCAAGGATGGACGCGGCAGCAACAGAGAGATGA
>JAUZPT010000165.1 GCA_030705745.1 Bacillota bacterium
CTGTTCATAAAAAAAGGGGGAAAACAATGAAACAGCGTTTTGGTATTTTATTATTTGCAATACTGTTGCTCGTGGGTATGGCACTTGCAGGCTGCAGCAATTCAACTTCTGGAACTCCAAAAGATTCAGGCGGCACAAAACAAGGTAATCCAAAAGTGGATACGCTTGTCTATGGACGCGGGGGAGATTCTGTATCACTTGACCCGGCACAAGCTACTGACGGTGAATCGTTTAAAGTTACTGACAATATTTACGACACATTAGTAACGTTTGGGCCTCAGGATACGGAAATTCATCCTGGACTTGCAACATCGTGGTCCAATACTCCAGACGGATTAAAATACACGTTAAAGCTTCAGGAAGGAGTCAAATTCCAGGACGGAACAGACTTCAACGCTGATGCAGTTGTGTTTAACTTTAACCGTTGGAAAACAGGAGACAAGGAAAAATTTGCTTACTATACTTCCCAATTTGGTGATGTAATCAAGGAAGTTAAGGCTGTCGATCCTACTACGGTGGAAATTACGTTGAGCCATCCAATTGCACCGTTTTATAAGAATCTCGCGATGGCTGCTTTCGCGATGGCCAGCCCTGCTGCGGTCCAAAAATACGGTGATAAATTCTTTGAAAATCCAGTTGGAACTGGTCCATTCACATTTAAGGAATGGAAAAGAAACGACAAAATTACTATTGTGAAGAATCCTAACTATTGGAAAAAAGGATTGCCGAAGCTAAACCAAGTTATCTTCCGTGCGATTCCTGATAACTCTGCACGTTTAAATGCTCTTACTTCCGGAGAAGTCGATTTGATTGAAGGAGTCAATTACAGCGATATACCGCAATTAAAAAGCAATAAGGATTTGCAAATTTACTACCGTCCATCTATGAATGTTGCCTACCTGGGCTTAACGAATACTCGCGGCCCATTAAAGAATAAGCTTGTCCGTCAAGCACTAAACTATGCGGTTGATAAAAAGTCATTAATCGACGCTTTTTATGCTGGCGCAGCACAGCCGGCAATAAATCCAATGCCACCAGTTATTGCTGGCTATAACAAAGACGTTAAAGATTATGAGTTCAACCTTGATAAAGCAAAAGCACTATTGAAGCAAGCTGGCTATCCAAAAGGATTCTCAATGGAGCTTTGGGCAATGCCGGTGTCACGTCCATATATGCCGGATGGCCAGAAAGTAGCGGAAGCACTTCAAGCTAATTTTGCAAAAATTGGTGTAAATGCAAAAATCGTTTCTTACGAATGGGGTACCTACCTAGATAAAGCAAGCAAAGGTGAAGCTGATTCATTCTTGTTAGGTTGGACTGGCGATAATGGAGATGCGGATAACTTCCTGTATGTTCTATTAGACCAAGACAGCATTGGTAGCAACAACTATGCATATTACAAAAACCCGAAAGTACATGAGCTGCTCGTAAAAGCCCAATCCATTAACGATCAGGCAGAGCGTGCTAAGTTATATGAACAAGCACAGGTAATCATCAAAGATGATGCTCCATGGATCCCTCTCGTCCATTCAACACCGGCCTTAGCAGGTAAAGCAAACATTACAGGTTATTTACCACATCCGACCGGTTCTGAAGCGTTAACAAACGTTGAATTTAAATAATTAGAGGGGAAAGGGAGTCCGGTTATTGACTCCCTTTTCCATTATCATTGTCTGCATCCATCAGAAAAGAGGTGCTAAATTTGTTTGCGTATTCCTTAAGGAGAATAGCCCATCTTGTGCCTGTATTATTGGGCTTAACATTAGTCGTTTTCTTTATTATCCGTGCGATTCCAGGTAATCCTGCACAATTAATTCTTGGCCAGCTGGCTACTAAAGATGCAATTAAAGCTTTAACTATTCAGCTCGGACTCGATCAGCCGTGGTATTTGCAATTTTTCCATTACCTAGGAGGACTGCTCAAAGGAGACCTTGGCGTATCGTTACGGACGAAAGAGCCTATCAGCCAGGAAGTATGGCCATATTTGGCTGCAACGATTGAATTATCTTTTTGCGCCATGCTCATTGCTGTTGTCGTTGGTGTAAATGCCGGAATTATTAGTTCCTGGTTCCAAAATTCCTGGTTTGACTATATAGCCATGGTTCTTGCTTTGATTGGAATTTCAATGCCGATTTTTTGGCTAGGGCTAATGGAACAATGGGTTTTTGCGATCAATCTGGATTGGCTTCCTACAGCAGGAAGGGAAGAAGTGCGCGATCCGATTACGGCGATCACAAATATTTATATGATTGATACATTGATCCAGGGCAGGACGGATCAATTTTGGGAAGTGATCAAGCATTTAATTTTGCCATCCTTGGCATTAGCAACCATACCGATGGCAATCATTGCCCGTATTACCCGCTCAACAATGCTTGAAGTGATGCGTTCTGATTTTATCAGGACAGCGAGGGCAAAAGGATTAAGAATGTTCTGGGTTGTGTACAAGCATTCACTAAAAAATGCCGTCATTCCCGTGCTTACGATTATCGGTTTGCAAACTGGTTTGCTTCTGGGAGGAGCCATTTTGACAGAAACGATTTTTAGCTGGCCAGGCATTGGAAGGTATATTTATGAAGCAATAGGCTATCGTGATTATCCAGTCGTACAATCAGGAATTTTAATCATCGCGCTTATCTTTGTGCTGATTAATTTGATTGTCGATTTGTTATATGCCGCCATTGATCCGAGAATTAAATATCGATAAGAAGGGAGGAATTTTACAATGGAGGTTTTAAGAGAAAAAAGTGTGCAGCCTACGGTTATGGCGAAGGAAGAAAAAGTCGTTTCTCCGTGGCTTGAGGCTTGGAGAAGCTTCAAAAAAAATAAATTGGCTCTCGTCGGTACGTTTATTGTTTTCTTTTTCATCTTGGTTGCAATCTTCGCGCCGCTCATAGCACCGTCAGGAATTAATGACCAAATACTTTCGAAACGACTACTTGCACCATCTGCTAAGCACTGGTTTGGGACGGATGATTTCGGAAGGGATATTTTTTCACGTGTCATTTATGGAGCAAGAATCTCCCTTTGGGTGGGCTTTTTCTCGGTATTAGGTTCAATTATTGTTGGATGTTTTCTTGGGATTTTGGCAGGTTTTTATGGAAGATGGATAGACACGGTAATCTCTCGCGTTTTTGATATTATGCTTGCTTTTCCAAGCATTTTATTGGCAATTGCGATTGTAGCGGTTCTCGGCCCGTCGCTCCGAAATGCGCTCATTGCAATTGCGGTTATTAACATTCCGAACTTCGGTAGGCTGATCCGCTCCCGTGTTTTGAGCGTTAAGGAAGAGGAATACATAATGGCGGCAAGAGCGGTCGGAATGAAAAACAGCCGCATCCTGCTGCATCATATATTGCCGAACAGCATGGCACCAATTATTATCCAAGGCTCATTGGCGATTGCAACTGCCATTATTGAAGCAGCTGCGTTAGGGTTCCTTGGATTAGGGGCGGAGGCACCAAACCCTGAGTGGGGGAAAATGCTAGCAGACGCAAAGGCTTTTTTGATGCAGGCACCATGGACGATGTTGTTCCCTGGCCTTGCAATTATGCTGACTGTTTTGGGATTTAATTTAATGGGAGACGGATTAAGAGATGCTCTCGATCCGCGGATGAAAAATTAAAGCAGCCTATAAGGCTGCTTTAATCGTTTATTAGAGTGACTGATCTTCGATGGTTATTTCGTTTTCACCGTTGTGATACGATTGAAAACTGGTTATTAACGTTTCCAGATGCTCGACTTGTTCACCATAATCTATAATTGTCGCAACAATTTGCATTGCATGGTATACGTAGGATTCATTTTGGTCACTGACATCTTGCTGGCGCGACAAAAAGAGTTCGAACAATTCCTTCTTGTTCAAGCATAAGGCTCCATCTTCGTGTATAGTATGATGGCGTATTTTTCCAATAAAGCGCAGCATCAATTGTTCATGGTGATGGAGCAGACAGTCGAGCTGTGCCTGAATCGATTGTTTCAAGCTCTCGGGCAAAAGATGAACTTCATTTTCATAGCGGTGCAGACGTTTAAGCGTATCAAGCGCTTTTTTTGTCGCCGAAATCATTTGCCGATAAATGACGAGTTTGCGTGTTTTTACCAAATCATTTTTTTTGAAAAAATTCCGTTCTTCTTTATACATTAAATAAAGCTGCCCGATTTTTAACATACTGTCCTTCAATTTGTCGATATCATTTTTTAAAAGCGTATGATCTGATGCGTTTCGGGTGCTTAATCGGATCCAACGAAGAATTTCTTCTGTTGTATTCGAGATTCGCAAATACAATTTGGTTTCATATTTTGGAGGCAAGAATACAAGATTGACGATGAACGCCGCTAAAACTCCGAGCATGATCGTGGAAAAACGTATGATGGAAAAAAGAATAAAATTCCCATTCGTCGATTCCATGATCGCAACGAGAGTGACAAGTGATAAACCGATGGTGTTTTCTATTTTTAATTTGAGATTAATTGAAATGACTATAATGGCCGCCAAGCCAATGACCACGATATGATTACCTAATGTAATTACAAAGATTACTGCCAATAATGCGCCGATTAAATTTCCTTGGATTTGCTCGATTATGGATAAATAAGAACGATAAATCGTCGGCTGGACAGCAAAAATTGCAGCAATACCTGCGAAAACTGGGGATGGGGAGTGGACTAACTGTCCTAAATAAAGAGATAGTATAATTGCTATTCCCGTTTTTAAAATGCGGGCGCCTAACTTCATTTCAAGAGAATTCCTTTCGTGTACATTTTATACTTACTATAAACCTTTTTGCAGAATATTAAACAACAATGTACTATACCTTGATTATGCATGAGAATCAAGCGATAACAGGTATTTAATTATAGTTTAATAAAAAAAACGTCCGCTCATGCGGACGTTTTCTTATTCAGTCGATACGGACGGGTCTGCTTGTTCTTTTGTTGGGAGGACTTGAACAAAATGTTCTTGAGGATCATCTAGCAATTTTCGAAGTTCCGATGCTTCCTCGTGCTGACCATCTGTTAAAAGAATATCCACATACCTGCCCAATAGTTCATTAATATCTTTTTTTCCTTTTTCACCTAAAGAAGAAATGGAAACATTAGCTCCTTTTGCGATTCTCCGCATAAGGGCTTCTTTTGTCAAACCGAGCTGTGGCTGAAGCCAAAGGTAAATAACGCCTCCGGTCATGCCTGCACACATCCATGGCCCAGGGTCCCCAAGAACAAGCGCACGGCCGTTTGTCATATATTCGAAAGCAAAGCCCTTAATATTGGCATTTGCCCCGATATTGCCTGCTTCTTCTTCAGGAAGCGGACGAGCGATACGGCCACCGATAATCATATCGGCACCTGAAAGACGGATTCCAGCACGTGCGTCAGCATTTCCTTGTGCGACCAATAGGCCTTTTTGAGCACCGTAGCCAAAACCTTTTCCGACAGAACCGTTATACAAGCGCCCGTTTTTACCGGGAGATTTAAGAATGGTGATGCTGCCCCCAAAGGAAGTCTTGCCCGTTCCATCCTGCCCTCCGCCATTAATAACTAAATTGATTCCGTCACTATTATATGCCCCCAAGCCATTCCCAGGTATTGAACCGTTGCGATAAGCGAGGGAAAGGGATGGAAGTTTCATATATGAACCGTCCAGCCTTCCGCGCACACGGTGGCAGGAAACCCTGCTTCCGAGCACACGCTGTTCCGAAGTCACACTTAAAAATTCTCGAGAAGTTTGCAATTCCTCAATGCTTGCATCAAGATACTCTGCTCCAACAGCAACGTCCGCTTGCAATTCTGGAAGCAAGATGGAGTTTTTCCGTCGGTTAAATGGCGTAATTTCAAGCGTTTTAATGAGTGTTGTCAGATCCAGCGAATGTTGTCCTTTGAGCTGTTCCAATAAATCGGACTGTCCCACTGCTTCCTGTAGATTTTTTATTCCTGCAGAGGCGGCCAGTTCTTTTACTTCTCCTGCGAAAGCTGTAAAAAGGTTCATTAGACCTTGAACTGCTAAATCGAACTGGCGTGGAACAAATCGTCGCAATCCATGTTCCTTTGCCTGTATTTCCGAGTCAATTTGCGTAGCGATTCCGACATGGCAAGTGTCTAAATGGCAGCCACGGCAAGTAGTGCAGCCGATTGCGAGCATCGAAAGTGTACCAAAGCCTACGCGGTTAGCACCAAGCAGCATGATCTTCACAACGTCAGAAGCACTCTTGATTCCACCGTCTGCCCAAATTTCGACCTGATCGCGCAGACCGCTTTCGAGAAGGGCATTATGGGCTGCTTTCACACCGATTTCAACAGGGAGTCCTACGTGTTGCAGGGCGTGTATTCTGGCTGCACCTGTTCCACCGTCAAAGCCGCTTAACGTAATGATATCGGCACCAGCCTTGGCTATTCCGACTGCAATTGTTCCGATATTTGGAACGATCGGAACCTTGACGGCAATTTTAGCCTGATCATTGGCTGTTTTTAACTCGGTAATCATTTGTGCCAGATCTTCGATCGAATAAATATCATGGTTATTCGATGGAGAAATCAAATCGGATCCGATTGTTGCATTTCTTGCTTCTGCTATTTTTGCGGTTACTTTTGAGCCGGGAAGATGTCCGCCTTCACCAGGCTTTGCTCCCTGGCCAATTTTTATTTCCAA
>JAUZPT010000166.1 GCA_030705745.1 Bacillota bacterium
TCTCATATTAAAGAATCAGGGCTTGCGAAAACAAAGCCGCTTATTGATGTGCTTGATCGACTTGCCAAGGAATATGACGTGTCAGCGAGCCAAATTGCTCTCAACTGGCTCATTCATTTTCATGGAGATACCGTAGTAGCAATTCCAGGTGCTTCGAAAAAACATCACGCACAAGAAAACATCGGCGCATTAACATTCAAACTGTCACTCGCCCACCTTGAAGAGATTGATCGAGTGTCCAGGCAGGTTACGCAATAAACGTTGTGGACTGGAAGATGCAAACTCGATTTTATATGGCAAACCTCAAAAACATTAATTTTATAACAAAAATAGAGGAATTCTATAAAAAACAATACCAAAATAACTAAAAAACCTAAAAAATTAAGAAAAATGGCTTTTTTTACTCATGGATGGTAATGGTACGCAGAAGAAGTGAATTTTTTCAAAAGAATTAATTAAGGTCGCTTTTTATAATAGAAAGTAGGGATTTTTTTGCAAGATTTTTTATCATTAGGAATTTCTGAACCGATTGTCAATCTTTTAAAAGCAAACGGAATTGTTTCGCCCACGCCAATTCAGGAACAAGCCATTCCTCCAGTCATGGAAGGAAAGGATGTAATTGCCCAGGCACAAACAGGAACGGGAAAGACGTTCACTTTTGTTTTGCCCATTCTTGAAAAAATTGACCCAAAAGCTGAACATGTCCAAGCGCTGATTGTGACGCCAACAAGAGAGCTTGCACTCCAAATTACGAATGAAATCGAGAAGCTTTTAGAGCATATTGAAGACATTCGTGTACTGGCTGTCTACGGCGGACAGGATGTTGAAAAACAACTGAGAAAATTGAAGAAGAATGTGCAAATTGTGGTCGCAACACCTGGCAGACTATTGGATCATATTCGCAGAGAAACGGTTCAATTATCGCAAACTTCCTTTCTTGTTTTGGATGAGGCGGACCAAATGCTCCATATCGGTTTCTTGAATGAGGTCGAGGAGATTATTAACGCGACACCTACGAGCCGGCAAACAATGCTTTTTTCAGCGACGATGTCGGATGAAATAAGAAAACTGGCAAGTAAGCATATGCGTAAGCCTCAAAATATACAGGTGCAAAAAAAGCAAACACCGGCCATGACGATTCGCCAGATTGCGATTCGCACGACTGATCGCGCCAAGCAGGATTCACTGATTAAGCTCATTGAAACGGAACGGCCTTTTTTGGCGGTTATTTTTTGCAGGACAAAGCGCCGCGTCAGTAAACTATACGAGGGATTGAGAGCTCAGGGGCTGCAATGTGATGAATTGCACGGCGACTTATCCCAAGCCAAAAGGGAGCAGGTAATGAACCGCTTCCGTGATGCCAAAGTCCAATTGTTGATTGCAACAGACGTTGCAGCACGCGGACTTGATGTCGATGGCGTTACCCATGTATTCAATTACGATATTCCACAGGATACGGAAAGCTATATCCACCGCATCGGTAGAACGGGAAGAGCTGGAAACGAAGGTCTCGCAGTTACGCTTTACAGCGAAAAGGACCTTGAGGCACTGGAATCGATCGAGCATGATTTAAACATCCGAATTGAAAAAAAGGACAGCGACGTTCAAGGATCCGGCAAGAGCTCAATTTCTTCTGAAGCTGATGATTCCCGAAACAGCGATAAGCGTACGGACAGAGTGCGGGCGGCAAAAGGCGGCAACCGCCGGGGCAGACCAGGCGAGAATAATGGTATGAGAGATCGCCGCGGGGAACTGGTTGACCGAAACGATGCAAAATCAAGGCGATTCGGAAAACCTGGAGAGAACAGGAGCGAGAGCACTGGCTCCGGGCGGGATCGATCAAGCCGACCGAGTGAATCCAGGGGAACTAAACCCGAGCGCTTTGGCAGACCGGGAGAAAACGCAGGCTCTAGACCGGAACGTGGGGGCAGAGCAGGAGAAAGCAGAGGTCCAAGACCCGAGCGCTTTGGCAGGCCGGGCGAGAACGCAGGCTCCAGACCGGAACGTGCGGGCAGAGCAGGAGAAGGCAGAGGTCCAAGACCCGAGCGGTTTGGCAGGCCGGGAGAAAACGCAGGCTCTAGACCGGAACGTGCGGGCAAGGCAGGAGAAGGCAGAGGTCCAAGACCCGAGCGGTTTGGCAGGCCGGGCGAGAACGCAGGCTCTAAACCGGAACGTGCGGGCAGAGCAGCACGGCCGGAAAACAGTAGCAACAGAGCAGGAAGTTCTGCAAGCTCAAGGAGAAAGAAAAAATAAGCAAGTAGATGCTCTCCGATTATAGAAGTTGATTTAACACAAAAAGACCATGCCGCAATTGATAGCGGCATGGTCTTTCGTATTTGTAAATATTTGCTCTAATAATCGAAAGAAGAGCATAAAATTATTTTTTATGATTTTAAAAATGCCTCAATCATTTCGATTTGTTCGGCTGTATTTAACCCGGGTGCATGTCCAACCCCTGCTATTTCATGTAAATTAAAACGGGGTCCGCGCATTGTCATTTCTTCCACTGTATCAAGAGGTAAAATATCCGATAACTCCCCTCTTAATACCATAACTTTTGCCGTGATCTGATCCCATTTGTCCCATAATAGTAAGTCGGTCATATGTGCAAATTGCTTAACTATGTTCGGGTCATAATCTGGAGTAAAACTCCCGCTGTCTGTTCTGCGAACCGAATTTTGTGTAAAGGACATCCATTCTTCTTCGCTTGTAATTCCAAACGCTTTATATAATTGCTCGTAATAGTTTTTTAACTGAGTCATTGCCGCAAATTTTGGAGGATTGGCTGTGTAGGTTAAGATAGCCTGAACGCCTTCTGAAGGAGCATTTGCAGAATTTTTCAAAGCTTCTTCCGTAGGACCCGCTCCGATATCGTTCAGAATCAAATGGGTAATACGGTCTTTTAGCTGTTTGCCTGCTGCTCGAATGCCCAATGCTCCCCCCATTGAAGTGCCTATCCATATTAATTTTTCTAATCCTAACGTATTTATTAACCCAACAATCAACTTTTCGTAAAAATGGAAACAATATTCTTCGTCAGGATTGGTGCTCCACTGACTCAATCCCCGTCCGAGAATATCCGGGCAAATAACATAATAAGACTGAGATAGTTGATTTGCTAATGTATCAAAATCGCGTCCATTTCTAGTTAAGCCATGTAAACAAATAATTGCTGGATTAGTAGATTTCCCCCATTGTGAAAAATGAATCTCTTTCCCTTCAACCGTGATATACCTAGATTTTCGTTCTGACATACCCTTTTACCTCCCATTGAAATAAGAAGCTGCCTTTTATAATCGCTATTCTCTCTTTCATTTTATCAGAGTAAATGATAATAATTGAATAATTATAAAAATTCTAAAAGTTCAAAAGGGGACAATCCAGCTGACAGGAATTAACCTCTTTAAAGAGAATAATTATAAAAGATTCGAATTTTTTCGTAGATGAGGTGAAAAAATGAACAATTTTAAAATAAGGGAAGCGACTGAATTGGACGTGGATTTTCTTTGGGATATGCTCTATGAAGCTATTTATGTGAAGGAGGGCGACCAAAAGCCGCCGAGAAATATTTTGAAGCATCCTAATATCGCCAGTTACTTGACGAATTGGGGGAGAAAAGGAGATCGTGGGTTGATTGCGACCGATTCCGAGAATCGACCTGTTGGTGCCGTTTGGATTCGGTTGTTTGATGGTAACAATAAAACGTACGGATATCTTAATGAGCATACTCCGATCTTGAGCATGGCGCTTCTCGAGGAATTTAGGGGAAGAGGAATTGGTACGCAACTTCTTAAAGCTATTATAAACGACTCAAAGTTTGCTGGATATTCAGCTTTATCTTTAAGTGTTGACTCCGACAATCCGGCGCGTCACTTGTATGAAAAATGTGGTTTTAATAGGTTGGGATTGGACGGAACTTCGTGGGATATGGTATTAACGTTTAATACAGGCTCTTGAGTATGTTTTACTTGGCATTGTATTAAAATTCTGGATCGTAATGAAAAACGGTGAGCACCCTAGGCTCACCGTTTTTCTCTAAAAAAATGCTTTTATTCCAACTAAAACGAGGCCGATTAAAAAGCCGCAAAGTGCGCCGTTTACGCGAATCCATTGCAAATCTTTGCCTACATTATTTTCTACCATCGTAATGAGGGTTTTGTCATCGAGTTTTTCCAGATTTTCTTTCACGAGTTTACCGATGATGGAATGATTTTTTTCCACCATTTCGGTTATTTGCTTTTGAATCCAATTTTCGATGCTATCCATTTTCTCTGTATTTTCTTTTGTATCAGAAACTAATTTTAAAGCCAGCGGAAGAATGTATTCATCGAAAAAATACGGTGCTTCAATAAAGCCAATCAGCTTTTCTTTTAATTGATCCAATAGCTCGCTGATTTTGTCTGCTGGTTCCCAAGTTTCAAGATACTGTTGTTTCCAGCCGTTTAATTCTGCGGATAATTTCTGCAGATTTTCCGGTTTCGAAAGTTCGTTCTGAATTTGTAAAAGCAGCATTTGCCTGTTTCGGTTCTCAGGGTCCTGCAGTGAACGAACATTTTTTAAAATAAACGTCTGCAAAATGTTGCCAAGCTTTTCTTCATTGATGAAGCTGCTGAATGATTTTAAGGCAAGCTGCATGAAACCGTCCGATTTCATGTTCTCAAGATAGTCGATCGCCATAAACCCGAGCTGCTGCTTTGTGCTTTCCTTGTCTGCCCACGTTTCCAATTCCTTGAAGGCATAATCGATGGCTTTTTCATCAAATTTCTTTTCCTTCACTTGTTCGACGGCTGTTTGTAACAGTGGCAATGGGTCGATTGCATGAAGCTTCTCCTTTAGTTCTTTCTCTGCGAATCCCACAAGCACCTTCGTATCGAATTGGGAGAGTCCATTAAGAATGAAAGAAACAACCGCATTTTTAACTGTTTCAGAATGGATGTTTTTCTCAATGAAATTCAACGATTTTTCGGTGAAATTCATATTTTTAATTTTTCCCCGAATGCTTTCCTTCGTCAGCCATTCATTTTCCAGCATGGAAACAATTCCGTTGGTCATTCTTTGCCGGTTTTTAGGTAAAAGGGCCGTATGAGGAATCGGAATTCCGAGTGGATGTCGAAACAGGGCGGTTACGGCAAACCAGTCAGCCAAGCCACCGACAAGCCCCGATTCAAAACCTCCCTGAAGCAATCCACCCCATAAGGAGTGTTGAAAGGGAATGGTGGAAATAAAACCGATACTCATGATCGTTAGTGAGACACCGGCTAAATAGTGTGATTTACTTTTCGTTTTTAACATAAAAATCCCTCGCTACGTTAGTTGATAGGAAGTAATGATACGACTAGGTAATCAAAAAAGTTCTTTTTGATTACTATACTACTTTCTGAAAATATAGTCATTCCAGACACTTCTCCATAAAAAATCCTCAAGGCGATGAAAGAATTGGAAGCGCTTTAATAAACGTAAACAAATGTTCACAAGGAAGCAAGGGAAATTGAGGTAAAATGACAGTATAGATATATGTGAAATAGTTCACATTATCAAAATTATTTTTTGAAGGGGAAGAATTTTATGGCCTTTTACAAACCCGAGCAAATTTTCGAAATCACAGTTGGCAATGGCGTTAAAAAAACAAAATATCCAATAGTTAAGCTTCTTACGTTAGGTTTTCAGGCAGGAGCGTTTATCGCCCTGGGCTATCTGTTATACATTCGTGTAACGGCAGCATTGCCTCCCCAGTTGGATGGATTAAGTAGTTTAATAGGAGCATCCGTTTTTCCAATCGGCCTGATTCTTACCTTGCTTGCAGGCGGGGAGCTACTTACGGGGAATATGATGGCTGTACCGTTGGCGAGGATGGCTAAAGGCATTGATACAATCCAGGTGGTGAAAAACTGGATGCTCGTGACAGTAAGCAATTTTGCAGGAGCGCTGTTTGTTGCATATGTGTTCGGGCATCTAGTCGGTTTGACGGAAACAGGGCCATTTCTTGAAAAGACGGTTAACATCGCTCAGCATAAATTGGATGCAAGCTTTCTGCAAGCCTTATTATCGGGCATTGGCTGCAACTGGCTCGTCGCAGCAGCAGTGTGGCTTTCTTATGGTGCCGATGACATGATGGGTAAAATTGCTGGGATTTGGTTTCCTACACTGACGTTTGTGGCCATTGGTTTTCAGCACGTTGTCGCCAATATGTTTATCATTCCGGCCGCAATTTTCGCTGGTCACTTCACCTGGTTTGATTATGCACATAACTTTGTGCCCGTTTTTTTAGGAAATGCATTGGGCGGAACATTCTTTATTTCGTGGGCATACTGGCTCGCATACAGGAAAAATGAAAGCATAGAACTTGCGGAAACCCCAGCGTCAAGCATTCCAATGCCGTTGAAAAGGACAGGCGGAATATAAGTGAATTTAGTCGATAGTTTAGTAAAGTTGCAAATTTTTTCACCACTCCTTTCACGGAGACATTTCACAAAGGTATGAGGGACAGTTTTCTATTCTAATTAGGAGATTTTGTCCATAAGAGAGCTTCTAATAGACAATTTCCCAGCTCAGCTGCCAGGTTTTGTCCATAAGAGGACTTCTAATAGACATTTTCAACGCTCAGCTGCCAGGTTTTGTCCATAAGAAGGCTTCTAATAGACAA
>JAUZPT010000167.1 GCA_030705745.1 Bacillota bacterium
GCTTTTTTGTATTTTAGTAAACGAGGTAAAAAAATTTCAACAAGTTTATTGACACTAGAAAATAAATGTATTATTATTATCTCATATTCAAGATATTTAAATTAAGAATATATTAATTCGAGATTTTTTGGAGGTGATGACAATTTGGAAAAAGCATGCTCAAATCAGCATTTTCTAGTATTAATGCAAACAGCGAAAGCCATTCAGGAGAGAATAAAGCAGGAAATCACCTCATTCAATCTAACGATTACGGAGTTTTCTGTTTTAGAGGTGCTTTACCATAAAGGGAAACAAACGATTCAGCAAATTGGCACAAGCATACTCATATCAAGCGGTTCGATGACCTACGTAATCGATAAATTGGAACAGAAGGGTTTATTAATGCGGAATGACTGTCCGAATGACCGCAGAGTCATCCATATTACCCTAACGGATGATGGGAAATCGTTAATGAACAAAATCATGCCAAAGCATAAGGAATTGATTGATCTTATTTTTTCTTCTTTACAACAGGATGAAGCACAGGCAATGGTTAAAGCTTTGAAAAAAGTAAGTAAGAAAGTAGAAGCCTAAATTTTTTTAAATAAATATCTCGAATTCAAAATAAAATATTGGAGGAATAAAAAATGATAAACATTGGCTTATTGATAATTCGGTTGGTGATAGGTATACCATTTATGGGACACGGAGCACAAAAATTATTTGGATGGTTTGGCGGTTATGGTTTAAAAGGTACTGGAGGATGGATGGACTCGATCGGGATGAAACCGGGTGTGACAATGGCTCTTCTTGCAGGATTGGCTGAATTTGTAGGTGGATTATTATTTGCCTTAGGATTTCTTACGCCTCTTGCAGGCATATTGATTGCTGCAACGATGGTTGTAGCAATTGCAAAAGTGCATGGTCCAAATGGTTTTTGGTCTACACAAAATGGTTATGAATATAACCTGACTTTATTAGTAGTTGCGATCGGCATCGCGTTAACAGGACCAGGGCACTTCGCACTAGATGCATTTTTATTCTAAAATTTTCGAAGTAAAGATTCGTTATCAATTAAAAAAATCCTTAGCAAACTTTGCTAAGGATTTTTTTGCTACTAAGGAAACCAAAGATTTATCAAAAAAAATTGATTTATTTAAAACGGAGATAACTTTTTATGCCTGAAATAAATTCTCAAAATTCCTTCTTTTTTATAAAATTTTTCTGCCATAATATTACTTTTAATGGTAAAATAATCCTAAGGGATTTATAAACTATACCTATCCATAATATTAAATTTACCTGAAAACAAAAAGAAAAAAATTGATTCAGCGTCTTGATAGTTAAATAGCAATTAGAAAAGCAGGTCGGGGAAAATGAAGATGAGGAAATTCATCGTTTCGGGTATTATCATTTTTGGAATTAGTTCAATAGTATGGGGCGGATACGAAGCTTTTAATAGAGATTGGACTCCGTATTTCTTCGATATGTGTATGTTGTCTTTATTATTTTTATTAATCTCTCCTTGGTCGGTTATCATGCCAAGTGGGGCCTCCTGGAGACCGGGGATATCGATTATTATGTTTAGTGCATTGGTTTTCCCTACAACGATGGCACTCTTTGTCCCTCTACCAGGACTCCTTTACATCTCTTTCAAAAATAGAAGCAAAGGCCTACAACCGCTTTTAACCATTGGCCATATTAATTTAGGAATACTAGGAACAGGATTATTTTTTAAAAAGTACGGTTTTCTCTCAGAAAATACTTTCTATTTGTTACTGATTGTATTACTTTCTTTATGCATTCATTTTTTTATTAATCGTATTGTTGCAGCATGTATTATTGCTTATAAAAAAAATGTCAGCATATATGAGTTGATACGGGAGATTAAGAAAGATTTAAATTGGGGTTTTTTAAATACATATGTAATCAGCTATATCATGTTTTTACAATATTATTATATAGGAATTGTGGGCTTAATTCCGACGACTCTGCTTTTAATTGGCATTTATCGTTCTGCGCATTATTTTATAAAAGCGCAGGACTTAAAGACGCTGGCCTATAAAGATGCTTTAACGGGAGCTGAGAATAGGGCATCGTGGGAGCTGTTGAATGAATCGAGCCAAAAACTGCGAGGCACATTTGCATTATTGGATTTGAATGATTTTAAAATTATAAACGACACATTGGGTCATGCCAAAGGTGATCAACTTTTGCGCGAGCTGGTTTTCAATATTCAATCAGATCCGTATACACCACTACGATTGTTCAGATATGGCGGGGATGAATTTGTTCTTTTTGTTCCGCATGAGAGAGATCAAAAAGAAATAATCAAAAACCGAATAAAGCAGATGATTATGGATCAGGAAATCACATGGGGCAGCAAAGGGTATCCGGTGACCATTAGTTTTGGCATCGTCTACTTCGAAGGGAACGCAGGAGATTTACCCGCACACATCAAAAAAGCGGATGAACGAATGTATGTAAATAAATACAAGAGGAAAAAGTTAAAACCGTTCGCTTTGAAATAAATGCCGTCATTCAAATAATTTCACTCAGAATAGCTAATTAGCGAACTAACTACTATAAGAAAATACTGCTTGAACTTAAACAAACGGTGTCCCCTAATGTCATAGGGGACACCGTTTTCTTATAGAACATTAATTATTTGAAAAAAATTGATTAACCATCCGATTAATTTTAATGAACATTTTTAAAAATCAGCACTATATTGCAAGTTGAAAACGACTTAAAGACTTAATAAGAATACGAAGCATACAAACCAATCTGCTAGGACAAATTAATAAAAAAGCGGGAGGAATGTTCATGGCTAAAAGTCCTTCAATTACTTCAGCAGAACTTAGTTCCTTATGGATGACGTATCAACAAAAGACGATGATTTTGAGAATGCTGGAGTATTTCATTGAAAAAGCAGATGAAGAAGAATCGAAAGAGATTATGAATGATTTACATAAAAAGATTTCGCCGTTTATCGATCGGATACGGACGATTTTTGATGAGGAAGGAGCAGCAGTGCCGATTGGATTTACCATGGAGGATGTAAATATCGGAGTTCCAGTACTATTTGATAATGGATTTGACATCATGTTTGTTAGGTTAATGAAGAAAATTAGCGTTGGAATGCACGCATTGCATTCAACGATGGCGTACCGTGACGACATTATCCTTCTTTTTAAGGAATTGACCGATATCACTCAGAATGCTTATCGAGCCTGCACACAATATTTAGTGAAAAAAGGGCTGGCTTCACGGCCGCCATACATTTCGATGCCGACCACTGTGCAATTTGTAAAAGAGGCTACTTATTTGTCAGGGTTGAATCCTTTTAAAGAAAAGCGAAAGTTAAATGCTGTTGAAATCGCATACATTTATCATTCGATTGAAACAAATATGTTAGGAATGCAGCTTCTCAATGGTTTTTCTCAAACGGCACAAAATAAAGAGGTAAAGAAATTTTTTAGTGATGGTACAGAATTGGCCAAAAGCATTATTAATAGTTTTAGTAAAATTCTTTTGGAAAGTGACATGCAATCACCTGGAAAAGCGGGTGGAAATGTTACGAAATCGGAACTTGCCCCTTTTTCTGATAAGCTGATGTTGTACTGTATTAGCCTTCTATGCACGTTTTCACTTGGAAGCAACGCGATTGGAACGGCTTTCAGTTTACGTAAAGACTTACCAGTCAAAGCCGCAATTTTTATGAAGGATACGTATGATTATGCCGTAAAGGCGGCAATCATAATGATCGAGAATGGATGGTTGGAAGAGCCTCCTCAAGTCTGATCAAATGCAAGGGCAATCCCAGTGACAAAGAAAAAAGACCTCATTTTATGCAGTTTGCATAAATGAGGCCTTTTTTCTACGCTGATACTTCTACGAGTTCATCTTTTTTCATAAAGAAAAACAATGAAGCGGTTACTGCCAGCAGGGCAAATCCCGCAATATAAGCAATTAACACATATGCATTTGTCCAGGCAATATCGACATTGTTAAATGAAATGATCGATTTGAAGCCTGCAATTGTATAAGTAAATGGCAAGTAGGTGCTTAATGCACGCATATTTTCAGGCAACATTTCAATCGGAAGATTTGCGCCTGTGATATCAAGCTGTAAAACGATGAGTGCTAGAGCAGCTAAACGTCCGATGTTTCCTGCGATCGTTACAAGGAGGAATACAATGGTCGAAAATGCAAGACTGGCAAACAACGCAAACAGCACAAACATGAAACCGTTATCAATTTTATAATTTAGAAAAACAAGTACAAAAAGTGAAAGGATTAGAGCTTGAACAACAGCAAGTAAAGACCATTTTGAAAATTTATCTACGAACCATGCAAAGCCTGAGATGGCAACACCAACAGGCTTTTTGAAGTCGAAGAAAAATGACATAATCAAAATTCCCACAAATAATGCCAGTGATAGAACGTATGGAGCAGTTGAAACTGTATAAACAGGGAAAGTATTCACTTTCTTGCCGACTGTTTCAAGCGGTGATGCGAACATGGAAATGTTTTTATCATTCACTTTCAGTTTTCCTGCTTCGTCAGCACCTTTCTTTAAGCCGTCCGCCAACTCTTTGCTGCCGTCATTCAATTTTTGGGCACCGTTATCCAGTTTAATTACACCGGAGGTTAAGTCTCCCCATCCACTAGCAACAGCTGAATTTCCTGCGCTTACTTTATCGGCACCGGAGTGGATTTTAGTAACTCCTGCAGTCAACGCCTGCCATCCTTCATTCACTGATCCGTTGCCGCCGCTGATTTGCTGTGCTCCTGCGTCAAGCTTTGTAACACCTTGCGTTAAAGCTTTCCATCCCTGGTTGACAGCGGAAGTGCCGCCGCTAATTTTTTCAGAACCGGCATATAGCTTGCTTACACCATCTGAAAGGGAGTTCCAGCCTTTTTCTACTTCATTAGTTCCACCTGCAACAAGTGCGGTTCCGGCAACCAATTTTCCGGCTCCAGGAACGATCTGCTGCTCAAATTTATCTGTTAAAGTAGCAGTACCTGTGGCCAACGATTGAGTAGCAGGCGAAATTTTACCAAGACCATCGGCAACGGCTGCAGCTCCTGCTTTCAAAGGAGCAGTTTTTGCAGAAATACCTGCTAGCTGGTCAGATAAGACTTTGCTCGTTCCTACAATTTTTTGGAATCCAGGATCACTTGCAAGCGCAGCATTGCTATTCGCCAATTGATCCAAAGCAGCCTTCAAACCAGCTGCAACAGCTGCAAGTTGAACGGAACCGTCACTTAATTGTGAAACCCCATCAGATACTGCTTGGCTACCGGGAGCAAGCTTCGCAATTCCTGCGTTAACCCCTTCATTGCCAGCCTTGATTAATTTAAGATTGTCCAAAACAAGATTTGTCCCAGCCTTTAAATCGGAAGCCCCTTTATTCAAATCTTGGGCTCCAGATGCAAGGGAAGAAATATCTTTCGATTTCCCATTGATGGAATTAAGCATTAAGCCAAGACCATTTTTTATATCATGGCTTCCTGCATCCAATGCTGAGATATCATTTGCCTTGGCATTTAAGGATTGAAGCATTTGGCCGGTACCGTTTTTAAGTGATTCTGACCCTTTTGCCAATTTAGAAATATCACTTTGTTTAGCTTTTAATGAATTTAAAAGTGCAAGTGTGCCTGCATTTAATTGTTTGGATCCGTCTGCAAGCTTGTTGATGTCAGAAGATTTTTGAGTTAAAGAAGAAAGCAATTGACCCGTACCGTCGTGAAGCTGAGTCGTACCGTCGTAAAGCTTACTTGATCCGTCTGCGGCCGTTTTGAAGCCAGCAGCAACATCTCCAAGTTTTCCGAACATTGTTTTTGTATACTTTTCCGTAATTTTGTTCGCGAGCTGTTCACGGATATTCTCCGTGGCGGTATTGGTAATCTGTGCTGCAGTGTAGTTCAAGCCTTCATTTTGAATATAGTTTAATTGAACCGGTTGTGGATTGGGATCTAATACCGTGGTGATTTTTTTGGAAAAATCCGATGGAATTTCAATCACCATATAATATTTTTGTGACTTCAAGCCATCATTTGCTTCCTTCTTGCTGACAAAATCCCATCCGAGATCTTTGCTTTTCTTCATATCAGCCACAAGGTCATTTCCGACATGTATTTGTTCATTATCGGATACAGCGCCTTTATCCAAATTCACCACTGCCACAGGTAAATTCGAGAGATGATCGTAAGGCCCCCACTTAGGCGATAATAGTATTCCGGCATAAACCGGTGGGACCAGCAAAGCTGCAATGATGGATAAAAGGACACCTTTCTTTAATGTCAGCTTACCGAGTCCGCTTAACGTACTAAAAAAACTCATTTACACACCCCCCGTGTGATTTTTTTTATTTTATTAAAGGTGAAAAGTGTAATTACCTTTAACGAATTATATATTCCAATCGAGGGGTGCTAAATCCTTCTCTTTTTATTAAAAAATTCAAAAAATTATTAATTTTATAAAAATAATATTGATTTAATATACATACTAGATTTTTTAACGTTCCTACTTCGGATTATTTCACCTATTTTTTTGATTAATGATAAAATATAGACAAAATTCAGTGGATAAGTCGTTTTTTTTGATTTAACAGAAGGTGGGTATTGATATGAACATATTGGTTA
>JAUZPT010000168.1 GCA_030705745.1 Bacillota bacterium
AAGGGATATTCCTGTTTTACTCCAGCCATCACTTCTCTAATATTAGTATGGCACTTCGGAATATCTGTCGTATGCATTTTGACATCACCAAGGTCGGCTACCTTTAAGTCGACTAAATCCCTTTCATAATCTAGATTGAAAGTCGAGAAGCCTTTCCAAGCCCTTCGGAAAAACTCAGGAAACTCGGAAGCACCTGATACACTGATAGAGGAACGTGATAACGGGACGCCGAAAAGAACCACATCCCATTCTCTTTGCATATCATCTCCAACGCGGTGATCTATCTGTTCGATCCAGTCCTTTATTTTGGGATCTTCAGTACTACCATTTTTCGGCCAAAAAAACGAGGGTGGATCAAGTGGTATTTTTAACATCTTCTTCCCCCTCTAACGACCAACGTTCCATTCTTCACAACCATATCCGTATGATTCAAACCATAATGGTATTGAAGTTGCATATAATTAGGGACATTCATAATCAATACATCTGCTTTTTTACCTATTTCGAGGCTACCAACCAAGTGTCCTCGATTTATCGCATGGGCAGCATTAATCGTTGCTGCTGTAATGACCTCTGCTGGTGTCATGCCCATATCCATACAAGCTAAATTCATCATGAATGGCATTGATACAGTTGGAGAAGAGCCTGGATTGCAGTCTGTAGAAATAGCCACTGCAAGACCTGAATCAATCATGTTCCTCCCATTTGCTGCCTCTGCCCTTAAGAAGAAAGCAGTTCCAGGCAATAGAACTCCAATCACTCCGTTTTCAGCCATTTGCTTTATTCCTTCGTCAGAAGCCTTTAGCAAGTGATCCGAGGAAATAGCATTCACTTCAGCAGCAAGCTCGGCGCCTTGATAGGGTTCAATTTCATCGGCATGAATTTTCGGCAATAGCCCAAATTTTTTACCTGCTTCGAGAATGCGCTTTGATTGTTCAGGTGTAAAAACCCCACGCTCGCAAAAAACATCATTAAATTCAGCCAGTTTCTCAGTGGCAACTTTGGCTAGCATTTCTTCGATGATTTCCTCAATAAAGGCATCTGGATTGTCCTTAAATTCAACTGGCACCGCATGTGCAGCCATAAAGGTGCTGACGACATCAACAGGGTGATGTTCATTTAGCGTCTTTGCCACTTTTAATTGTTTATATTCCGTTGGCCAATCAAGACCATACCCACTTTTCGCTTCCACCGTCGTTACTCCATGCAAAAGAAATAAATCGAGCCTTTTCAAACTATCTGCATAAAGTTCTTCCTCTGAAGCAGCTCGTGTTTTGGAGGTAGTAGCATAAATTCCACCGCCGCTATTCATAATGTCCATATATGTTGCACCGTTAAGGCGCATATTGAACTCATCTTCCCTGCTTCCAGCGTATACGAGATGTGTATGAGGATCTACTAATCCAGGGAGGACTATTTTTCCTGAAGCATCGATTATTTCAGCTAGTTTTAATTGCTCGTTAAATTCTCTCTCTATGTCCTCAGTTAACCCTACGGCGATAATTAAACCATTTTCCATTAATATTGCTCCATCTTCTATCATGGAAAGTTGATTCATTTCTTCTTTAACAGCCGGCCTTAGAGAAAACCCTTTTAAAGTCAGAAGTTGAGAAGCGTTTTTAATAAAAAGAATTTGACTCAATGCTATACCTCCTATCAATAGGGACATTCCCCAAGAATTTACTCCATCATTGGAATATTTACGCCTTTTTCTTTTGCTGTTTTGATAGCAAGATCATACCCTGCATCAACATGCCTCACAATTCCCATGCCAGGATCCGTAGTCAATACTCTCTGAAGTCTTTTTTCTGCCTCAATTGTACCATCCGCAACGATTACCATTCCCGCATGGAGAGAATATCCCATACCAACGCCTCCGCCGTGATGGACCGAAATCCAGCTGGCTCCGCCAACCGCATTGATTAATGCATTTAATATCGGCCAATCGGATACCGCATCGCTGCCGTCTTTCATCGCTTCCGTTTCCCTGTTTGGTGAAGCGACTGACCCGGAATCAAGATGGTCTCTACCAATAACAATCGGTGCCTTCAACTCTCCGCTCGCAACCATATCATTAATAATTTTTCCAAATCTGGCACGTTCGCCATAGCCAAGCCAACAAATTCTGGAAGGTAGTCCTTGAAACTGAATTTTCTCGCGGGCCATTTTTATCCATTTGCACAAATGTTCATTGTTTTGAAACTCACGCAAAATAACTTCATCCGTTTTATAAATATCCTCGGGATCTCCGGATAATGCTACCCAACGAAACGGCCCTTTACCTTCGCAAAACAATGGGCGAATATAGGCCGGGACAAATCCTGGAAAATCAAAGGCATTTTCCACTCCCTCGTCTTTTGCAACCTGGCGAATATTATTGCCATAATCGAAAGTAACAGCTCCTTTTGTTTGCATTTCAAGCATGGCTCGAACATGTACCGCCATGCTCTCTTTTGATTTCTCCACATAAACTGCGGGGTTGCTTTGCCTTAGTGAAGCTGCCTCCTCCAATGTCAATCCGAGTGGAATATAACCATTAAGAGGATCGTGAGCAGATGTCTGATCGGTCAATATATCCGGAATAAAGCCCATGTGAATCATCTCCGGCAAAATTTCAGCAGCATTACCCAACAACCCAATCGATAAAGGCTTGCCTTCCGCTTTAGCCGATTTTGCCATTTTAATTGCTTCAACAATCGAATTTGTTTTCACATCCAAATACTTCGTATCTAGTCTCCGCTGGATTCGATGCTCTTCAACTTCAATCGCGATGCAAACACCGTCATTCATGGTTACAGACAGAGGCTGTGCGCCACCCATGCCACCAAGTCCAGCTGTTAACGTTATCGTGTGTCTCAACGAGCCTGAAAAATGCTGTCGTCCAAGTTCGGCAAATGTTTCGTACGTTCCTTGAACGATTCCTTGGCTTCCTATGTAAATCCAACTACCTGCCGTCATCTGTCCATACATCATTAATCCTTTTTTATCGAGTTCATGAAATGTGTCCCAATTCGCCCATGCAGGAACAAGATTCGAATTTGCCAACAGCACTTTTGGTGCATCGGTATGAGTTTTAAAGACTGCTACCGGTTTTCCAGACTGAATAAGCAACGTTTCATCAGACTCTAATTCTTTCAAGCTCTTAACTATGGCATCATAGCATTCCCAATTCCTTGCAGCTTTTCCGATACCTCCGTATACGACAAGTTCTTCAGGTTTTTCGGCTACTTCTTCATCCAAATTGTTCATAAGCATTCTTAAAGCAGCTTCTTGTATCCATCCCTTTGTGTGAAGCTCCGTTCCGTGAAAATTCCTGACAGTTCTTTTGATATTTGTGCTCATCCAATACCCTCCCAAGGATATAAAAAGTTAATTTCACTGATTTAGAAGATATATGAGGTTTCGATTTTTCTCTTGACGGTAGCTTTTCAACAACCCCATTCCTCTTCTACTCTATTATTCTTTTTTTCTAAATATTTGTAAATATGCGGTTATTGAAAAAACGAGACAAGTTATTCCCTCCACCTAGCATATACATAAATAAAACACAGGAAAGGGGACAAATGATGGATTTTATCTTTTTAAAGAAACGAACTTTAATACTCTTTTTAATTACTTGCGTTTTAGCTTTGTTTTTTTCTGGATGGTTAATATTGAAGAAGGCTGACACTGTCGTCTTTAACGCACAATCAACCAATGATGTTCGAATCATTCATATGGTTACAGGAGAGTACAAATCAAATCTCAAAAATGGAAAACAGATTGAAGCCTACAGATGGGACCCAGGTACAATTTTTTTGAAAAGAAATGAGAAAGTCCAACTAAGCGTTTACGGAGTAAATGGAATGGAGCATCCATTCTATATTGAAGGAACGAGTATAAAAGGAACCATTCGAAAAGGAGAGGAATTGGTTGTTCCCCTTCAATTTAATAAAGAAGGAACTTATCGCCTCATCTGCCAAGCCCATTCAGATAAAGAACATAACGGCCCCATGATTGCTTATATTGTTGTTAACTAAGCACAGAATTATTCTTTCTGTGCTTTTTTATTCCGGAAAAAGAATTCGATATTCACAAATTCTGTAACTGTTCAAAACTTTGGTTGTTTATACTATATCTCTTGTTTACACTGTGAATTTGTTGGTTATACCCAATATAACAGTTTCGTATTATCAAGTTATTTTTATAGTACAGTTAAAATTCAGTAGTGTTAACTACGATAATAAAATCCTTTATACATTTGCATATAACCCGAAATAATCATAATTCACAATATGTTAACAATTCACCCCTCTTTAGAGTGACTTTTATCACTTTTAAACTGTTATACTCGATGTAAGATAATAATGTCAAAACTGTTATATTAAATCGAAAATAACTTAGAGGTGAATCACTGTGGAAAAATGGAGAAATTTCACAAAAGGTGCATGGACAAATGAAGTAAATGTCAGAGATTTCATTCTAAATAATTACACGCCTTATGCAGGAGATGATTCTTTCTTAGCGGAAGCAACGGAAGCGACTAATAAATTATGGACACAAGTAATGGAGCTCACCACAAAAGAACGTGAAAAAGGCGGCATGCTCGACATGGATACCGAAACGGTCTCCACAATCACTTCTCATGGCCCAGGGTATTTGAATGAAGATCTCGAAAAAATAGTTGGCGTACAAACAGATAAACCATTCAATCGATCACTTCAGCCCTTCGGCGGAATTCGGATGGCGAAAGCAGCTTGTGAATCATACGGCTATACGTTAAGTCCAGAAATTGAAAGGATTTTTACCGAATATCGCAAAACACACAATCAGGGAGTATTTGATGCATACACCGAGGAAATGGCTATCGCTCGAAAAGCAGCCATTATAACAGGTCTCCCGGACGCTTATGGGCGTGGCCGTATTATTGGTGACTACCGACGCGTGGCTCTTTACGGAGTAGATTTCCTAATTAATGAAAAGAAGAAAGATTTGAAATCAACAAGTAATGTGATGACCGAAGATACGATGCGCCTGCGAGAAGAAATTTCCGAGCAGATGCGTGCATTGAAGGAATTGAAAGAAATGGCTAAAAGCTATGGTTTTGACATTTCAGAGCCAGCCAAGAACACTGTCGAGGCTTTCCAATGGCTTTACTTTGGCTATTTGGCTGCCATAAAAGAACAAAATGGTGCAGCCATGAGCCTTGGGCGCATTTCAACCTTCCTTGATGTTTTTATCGAACGTGATTTACAGGAAGGAACATTGACAGAAAATGAAGTCCAGGAAATTGTCGACCATTTCATCATGAAGCTTCGCCTTGTGAAATTTGCTCGCACACCTGATTACAATGAGCTTTTCAGTGGCGACCCAACTTGGGTTACAGAAGCCATTGGAGGAATGGCCTCCGACGGACGTTCTCTCGTTACAAAAAACTCATTCCGTTTTCTTCATACGCTAGACAATCTTGGCCCTGCTCCAGAACCAAACCTGACTGTTCTATGGTCTACTCAGCTACCCCAGGGCTTTAAGAATTACTGTGCTAAAATGTCAATTAAAACGAGTTCCATTCAATATGAAAACGATGATATTATGCGCCCTGAATATGGAGATGATTATGGAATCGCATGTTGTGTCTCTGCCATGGAAATTGGAAAACAAATGCAATTTTTCGGAGCACGTGCCAACTTGGCAAAAGCACTTCTCTACTCCATTAACGGCGGAGTGGATGAAAAATTAAAAATACAGGTTGGTCCACAATATCAGCCTATCACTTCCGACCTATTAAACTATGAGGAAGTGATGCAAAAATTCGACCAGATGATGGAGTGGCTCGCCGGCCTTTACATCAATACCTTGAATGTGATCCATTACATGCATGACAAATACAGCTATGAGCGAATCGAAATGGCGTTGCATGATACAAAAATCCTGCGCACCATGGCTACAGGCATTGCCGGATTAAGTGTTGTAGCGGATTCCCTTAGTGCCATTAAGTACGGAGAAGTTAAAGTAATTCGTGACGAAAATGGCCTGGCAGTTGATTTTGAAACAAGCGGCGACTACCCTAAATTCGGAAACAACGATGACCGCGTTGACAATATTGCTGTTGAGATTGTTAAAACGTTCATGAAGAAGCTCCGTAAACATCAAACGTATCGCAACTCAGTCCATACCATGTCAATATTAACGATTACATCAAATGTTGTGTATGGAAAGAAAACGGGCAACACACCAGATGGGCGACGTGCGGGGGAACCATTTGCACCTGGAGCAAATCCAATGCATGGCCGTGATACAAAAGGAACACTTGCTTCCCTTTCATCCGTTGCAAAGCTTCCTTATAGCTACGCCCTGGATGGCATTTCAAATACGTTTTCAATCGTACCTAAAGCATTAGGAAAAGATGATGAAAGCCAAGTTAGAAACCTTGTTTCGATTCTTGATGGATATTCTACTAAATTGGGACATCATTTAAACGTTAACGTATTTAATAGAGAAACGTTATTGGATGCTATGGAACATCCTGAACTTTATCCACAATTGACGATTAGGGTATCTGGGTATGCCGTTAATTTTGTCAAATTAACAAAAGAACAACAGCTTGACGTCATAAATCGCACATTCCATGAAACAATGTAGTTTATTCA
>JAUZPT010000169.1 GCA_030705745.1 Bacillota bacterium
ACTATCACTAAATTAGATAGTAAGATTCTGAGAAAATAAAAAATTGTCGAGAAAATACCCCTTTCCCGACAATCTGAACACAAAATGCTTAACGGCATTCTGTGTTTTTTCTTTATGAGGATCAAAATTCGTATCTATTTTCTGGCTGTCATAAAATAGTTTTAAAAATAAAATTCCACAAAAATCAAAATTCACTCTAAAATGACTGCCAAAATTCAATTTTCACAAGCGCATTCATCTCTTTTGGATTTTTTTTTACCTTCAAAAAAAACGAATGAATGTTCGATTTTTTGCTCGACAAACGCATTGAAAAGGTTTATATTATAAATAGGATTTAAATTGATAGATTAAGACAACTTGTACAGTCTTTTTTATATATGAAGGAGGATTTTAGGGTGAGTGATCGTCAGGCCGCATTAGAAATGGCGTTAAAACAAATAGAAAAACAATTTGGTAAAGGCTCTATCATGAAGCTTGGAGAACAGACAGACAGAAGAATTTCTACTGTACCAAGCGGTTCATTGGCATTGGATGCAGCTCTAGGTGTAGGTGGGTATCCTAGGGGACGTGTCATCGAAATTTATGGACCTGAAAGTTCTGGTAAAACAACCGTTGCCCTTCATGCTATTGCGGAAGTACAGGCAAAAGGTGGTCAAGCAGCGTTTATCGATGCAGAACATGCTTTGGATCCTGCGTACGCCCAAAAGCTTGGTGTTAACATTGATGAGCTTCTTCTTTCACAGCCGGATACCGGTGAGCAAGCTCTTGAAATTGCTGAAGCACTTGTGCGAAGCGGTGCAATTGACATCATCGTTGTCGACTCAGTTGCGGCACTAGTTCCGAAAGCTGAAATCGAGGGTGAAATGGGCGACAGCCACGTTGGTCTTCAAGCACGCCTAATGTCTCAGGCTTTACGTAAACTATCAGGATCAATCAACAAATCGAAAACGATTGCGATCTTCATTAATCAGATTCGTGAAAAAATCGGAGTAATGTTTGGTAACCCCGAAACGACTCCGGGAGGCCGCGCGTTAAAATTCTATTCAACGGTCCGTTTGGAAGTGCGCCGTGCGGAAGCCTTAAAACAGGGCAATGATATTGTTGGTAATAAAACGAAGATTAAAGTTGTTAAGAATAAAGTTGCTCCTCCATTCCGTACAGCGGAAGTGGATATTATGTACGGTGAAGGAATTTCAAAAGAAGGCGAAACAATCGACCTTGGTTCGGAATTGGATATCGTACAAAAAAGCGGTTCTTGGTATTCTTACAATGAAGAGCGACTTGGCCAGGGACGTGAAAACGCCAAGCAGTTCCTTAAAGAAAACCCTCAGCTTCGAATCGAAATTTCTCAAAAAATCCGTAACCATTATGGATTGGATACAGAAAAGTTCTTAACTGAGCCGGAAGATGAGGATCAGATTGAATTAATCGACTAATGAGAGGAGCAAAGTCCATTATTGACTTTGCTCTTCTTTTCTACGTATCTTAAATTCGAAAGTTTGTATATTTATTCAACGGCGATTTTTGTTTTTTGTGTAAAGGATTCTGCCGATTTCTAAATATTGCGAAAAGCAACAAGGACAAACCCTTGACAAGCACTATGGACACAATTACAATGAAAATGTATATTTTACATTTTTGGTAATTTTACACCGTGTAAAAAATCTTGGTGTGATGTATGATGTGGAGATCACTGTACAGGCCACCACTTAAAAATCGTAACAAAAGTTAATAGCAAGAGGAGGTGTAACGATGGGACCCATTACAATCATCTCCAGTTTGCTTGGCCTATTCGTCGGTGCAGTTGTTGGCTATTTTATGCGTAAATCATTTGCTGAAGCAAAAATAACGGGGGCAAAAAGTGCTGCAGAGCAAATCCTTGACGATGCGAAGCGTGAAGCGGAAGCATCTAAAAAGGAATCCCTTTTAGAAGCAAAGGATGAAATTCACAAGCTTCGCACAGAAGCTGAACGTGAGGTTCGTGAACGAAGAAATGAACTGCAAAAACAAGAAAACCGTTTACTGCAAAGAGAAGAGAATTTAGACCGGAAGGATGAAACGGTTAATAAACGTGAAATCCTTTTAGAGAAGAAGGATGATTCTCTGAACCTAAGGCAACAGCATATTGAAGAGATGGAAAGCAAAGTGGACGAGATGGTACGAGCACAACAAGCTGAACTCGAAAGAATATCAAGCTTGACTCGTGAGGAAGCTAAGTCAATTATTTTGGATCGTACTGAGAAGGAATTGGCTCATGACCTCGCCATAATGATTAAAGAAAGCGAAATCCGCACAAAAGAAGAATCTGACAAGAAGGCGAAAGAAATTCTTTCTCTCGCAATCCAGCGTTGCGCTGCAGACCATGTGGCAGAAACGACTGTTTCTGTAGTCAATCTTCCTAATGATGAAATGAAAGGCCGGATTATTGGCCGTGAAGGACGCAACATTCGAACACTTGAAACGCTTACCGGAATTGATTTGATTATTGATGATACTCCAGAAGCTGTCATTCTATCAGGCTTCGATCCAATCCGACGTGAAACGGCACGATTGGCTCTTGAAAAACTAGTTCAAGATGGACGCATCCATCCGGCAAGGATTGAGGAAATGGTCGATAAAGCTCGCCGTGAAGTGGATGAACATATTCGCGAAATCGGAGAACAAACAACTTTTGAAGTTGGAGTTCATGGCCTTCACCCTGACTTAATCAAAATTCTTGGCCGACTTAAATTCCGTACAAGTTACGGACAAAATGTTCTAAAACATTCAGTGGAAGTAGCACAGCTTTCAGGGCTGTTGGCTGCGGAGCTTGGAGAAGATGAAACATTGGCTCGCCGAGCAGGTTTGTTGCATGATATCGGTAAGGCAATCGACCACGAAGTCGAAGGCAGCCATGTTGAAATCGGGGTGGAACTAGCCACCAAATACAAAGAGCATCCTGTGGTCATTAACAGCATCGCCTCGCATCATGGCGATAAAGAGCCTACTTCAGTTATTGCGGTACTCGTTGCGGCAGCAGACGCATTGTCGGCGGCAAGACCGGGTGCACGCAGTGAAACGCTTGAAAACTATATCAGACGCCTTGAAAAACTCGAGGAAATTTCTGAGTCCTATGAAGGCGTTGAAAAATCATTTGCCATTCAGGCAGGCCGTGAAGTTAGAATATTGGTTCGTCCAGAAGCGATTGACGACTTGGCAGCCCATAGATTGGCGAGAGATATTCGCAAACGCATTGAAGAGGAACTTGATTATCCTGGACATATTAAAGTGACGGTTATTCGTGAAACAAGAGCCGTAGAATATGCAAAATAAAGCGGTGCATCTGCATCGCTTTTTTTTTCGTCGTCTAGGAAGCCTGTTGGGGAAAATTAAAACATTGCAGGCATTTATGATACAATTTATATGGAAGTGAAATTTTTTTTGAACAGAAGGGACTTATCAATGAATTTATTGTTTATCGGTGACGTGGTCGGATCTCCTGGCCGCGATATGATTAAGGAATATGTACCTAAACTTAAAGATAAATATCGACCGCATATAACCATCATCAATGGAGAAAATGCAGCTGGAGGAAAAGGGATTACCGAACAGATTTATCGTCAGTTTTTAGAAGTTGGCGCACAGGCTGTTACGCTTGGTAATCACGCTTGGGATAACAGAGAAATTTTTGAATTTATTAACGAGGCAAAATATTTAGTGCGGCCTGCGAATTTTCCTGATCCAACACCAGGAAAAGGAATGGTATTTGTCAGATTGAATGATTTGGAAGTAGCTGTCATTAACCTTCAAGGACGTACTTTTATGGCGCCTCTTGATTGCCCTTTTAAAAAAGCGGATGAATTGGTGGAAGAAGCAAGGAAAAGAACTCCATTTATCTTTGTCGATTTTCATGCGGAGGTTACAAGCGAGAAACAGGCGATGGGCTGGTATTTGGACGGCCGTGTGTCAGCAGTCGTAGGCACGCATACACATGTACAAACGGCAGATAGCAGGATACTACCGGAAGGAACTGCTTATTTAACTGATGTCGGAATGACTGGACCGTACGATGGAATACTTGGTGTGGAACGAGAGCCGGTGCTAAAAAGGTTTATGACTGCCATGCCTGTCCGTTTTGAAGTGCCTAAAACAGGAAGAACGCAATTGAGCGCCGTTTATATTGAGCTTGATCGTAAAACGGGGATGGCAAAAAAAATCGAACGTATTTTAATTAACGATGACCACCCTTGGTATTCATGATTTAGTATAAAAAAGTTCATCGTATTTTAATCAAAATCAAAAGGCCTTCCTTTACAGGAAGGTTTTTGTGTTTCTCTAAACAAAAAGAGAGGGGTATAAGTGGATTTATCAGCCCTTTTTTTGTCCAAGCCGGAATATGTCTTTTATCGCGTGAATATAGTAACAGTGGAATCATATATACCTGATTTGATCATGAAACTGCTCATGCGGGATCGGGAGTTTACAAGGAGGAGCCAGGAATGGACATATTAAAAGTTTCTGCAAAATCTAATCCAAATTCTGTAGCTGGTGCGCTTGCCGGTGTTCTGCGTGAAAGAGGGAACGCGGAAATCCAGGCAATAGGAGCCGGTGCATTGAATCAAGCAGTGAAGGCTGTTGCGATCGCTCGAGGATTTGTTGCTCCGAGTGGAGTGGATTTAATTTGTATCCCGGCATTTACCGATATTTTAATCGATGGGGAAGAGCGGACTGCCATTAAGCTGATTGTTGAACCGAGATAGGCTACTCAACGGGTAGTTGTTTACCGTAAGAAATGAAACAAAGCAAAGAAAAATAGGACCTTTTCCAACCTGCCTGGTGAGTTATCATGCAGGTTCTTTTTTGCACATGAAGAATTCATATATGTATCAAGTGAAAAGGAAGTGGCTAATTTGCATATTTTTGATGCACACTGTGATGTACTATATAAATTAATTAATGATCCAGCCATTGATTTTAAGAAAGCAAACAGTATTCATGTTAATCTCGAAGGAATGAAGCAGGCGGGAATAAAGGTCCAATGCTTTGCCATTTTTGTTTCGCCTTCGGTTCACCCAGATGTTGCATTTAACGCTGCGTTGTATATGGCAGATTTATTTTTTGAAAAAATAATAAAAAACAATAAGGAATTGAAATTCATCACTACACAACAGCAGATAATGCAGCTGAAGGAAAATGAAATAGGTGCTATCCTGACGCTTGAAGGCTGCGATTCGATTGGGAAGGATTTATTAAAGTTAAAGACGCTTCTTCGCCTTGGTGTTACGGCGGTGGGGTTAACGTGGAACGACGCTAATTATGTTTCAGATGGAGCGATGGAGGAGAGAGGTGCGGGATTAACGAAATTCGGCAAAGAGGTTGTAAATATTTTAAACAGCTCTGGAATTTGGTGCGATGTTTCACATTTATCGGAGAGAGGATTTTGGGACGTAATGGAGTTAGCCGATTACCCGTTTGCCTCACATTCCAATTGTTATTCACTTTGTCCACATCCAAGGAATTTGAGAGATGAACAAATTTCTGCCTTGATTGATCGAGACAGTGTGATGGGGCTGACTTTTGTGCCTCATTTCCTCTCGGGACGGGAAGAGGCTTCGATTTCAGATATTCTTAGGCATCTTGATCATGTTTGCTCACTTGGAGGAGAAAAAAATGTAGGTTTTGGTTCGGATTTTGATGGAACCGACAAGACTGTTGCGGGGCTTTCATCAGTCAAAGACTACGAAACATTAAAAAATGAGTTATTAAAATATTATACTGATATACAAGTGGCAGATTTTTTATATAAAAATATGTCCAGAAGATATGGCGTGACTGGATAGATAAAAGCGCTACATGGCTGGCTTTAAAGAGATTGAGATGAAGGTGGCTGGAAAAATGACGGCCATCTTTTATTATGCAATAAAAAAATATTCATATTTTAGACAATATTTCGTGAGAAAAGGTTGCAATTTTTTCCCTATAGGTCTAGAATTGTAAGCGTTTAGTACGCCCCAAAAAACTGAATTTTTCCTTATAAATATGAATAGGTTTAATTCTATTGAATCTTTTGGGAAGCTACTATACTTACTATTGTAATGTTTTTACATATTTTTTATGCATGATAAAGGGGTGTAAGGCATGATCAATCAACTTTCATGGAAAGTTGGCGGACAACAGGGAGAAGGAATTGAAAGCACAGGAGAAATTTTTTCAATTGCACTAAATCGCCTTGGATATTACTTATATGGGTACCGCCACTTTTCATCTCGAATTAAAGGTGGACACACAAACAACAAAATCAGAGTAAGCACAACGGAAGTACGTTCCGTATCTGATGATCTTGACATTCTTGTAGCCTTCGATCAGGAAACGATCGATTTAAATTACAAAGAATTACATAACCGCGGTGTCATTATGGCTGACATGAAGTTTGATCCAAAACAGCCGATTGATACTCAAGCAAGTATGTATGCGGTTCCATTTACAGAAATTGCTACTGAATTGGGTACTTCGCTCATGAAAAACATGGTGGCTATTGGAGCAACTTCTGCGGTCATGGATCTTGACATCCGTGTATTCGAAGATGTAGTTAAAGAGATTTTTGGACGTAAAGGTCAACAAGTTGTTGAT
>JAUZPT010000017.1 GCA_030705745.1 Bacillota bacterium
CAAAGCATAGACCTTGAGTTCAATAGCGAACAACAGGATGAGGATGGATCAGGATCTCCAGTTGAAGATGTAATATCAATTGAGGCCTATAAAAATAAATCGGAGCAAGAGCAGCGCAGGGAGGAAATCTTCCGTTTACAAACTCTTTTAGCTGAGTACGATATGAGCTTTAAGGATTTGGTTGAAAATTCTCCAAAGCATTCTGATGCTCGAAAAAATGCAATACTTGCAGCCAAGCTCTTAGTTGACAATGAAGAGCTGAAAAACATATTACTGACCAAAAAAAGACTGCCAATTAAGCAATTGGAACAGCTTGTGGAAGTAAGCCGAAAAACGCTGGAACGTAACCGTAAATATATAATTGCCATAGCGCTTGTGCTGACAAATGATTTTCTATATATGAAGGATTATCTGAAGGGGGTGTTAGAAGAATGAAAAAAGGTATCGTGATGGAAATAGATGATGTTTTTCTAACATTACTGACCCCGGAGGGTGAGTTTTTACGCGCCCGAAAAAATAAAAATATGTATGTGATTGGCGAGGAAATCCTATTTTTCCCTGTGGTTGCTGAAGAACCGAGTGAAAAATTTGCGTGGCTTCGTAACCTTCTGAAAAAGAAGCGCTTTGCTTCAGCTGCTCTTGTTTTATTGTTTCTTTCAGCAACCTTCCTGCCCCTCTATCATAGTAATCATGCATATGCATATATGTCGATCGATGTGAACCCAAGCATTGAGCTTGGAGTCAATAACAAGATGGAAGTCATTGAAGCCACTGCTTATAATAAGGACGGAAAAAATATTTTGGCTAAAATTGGCGGCTGGGAGAAAAAAGACTTGGCTGCTCTTACAGAAACGATTTTAGAAGAGATAAAAAAACAAGGCTATTTAAAATCTCATCATTTAGTGGTCATTTCCACCGTTAGAACACAAAAAAGCGAGAAAACTGCGGACTCAATGCTTGCCGAGAACCTAAAGGAAATAAAATCTGCCGTTCGAAATGACCAGTTAGATTTGAAACTTGTAGAAGGCACTGAAAAAGATTTGAAAAAAGCCCATAAATTAGGGATTACCGCAGGAAAATACAAAGTAAAAGAATTAAAGGAGAAAAAGCATAGCATACATCTTGGAGGCCAGTCTGATTCAGATGGAGCAGATACTTCACTATCATCTCCTAAAAAAGATAAAATTCATGTGCAAAAAAGTACAATACATCCCATGAAAAACGATGATGTGAAAATGGGACATGACAAGGCACTTTTAAATGATGATTCGAAGCAAAAACATTTGTTGAAAAAAGAAGATACAAAAGAAAAAAAGAAAGCAAAACAACCAAATTTCTCGGACAGGGAAAATGGGAAGAAAAAACAAAAAAACGAAGAAAACCGCATTAAAAAGAAACCTCACAACAAAGAGAATCAAAAAGAAAACCATATCGTCCATTCGAATCAAAAAGAACATCAAAATCATCGCCAACATGAAAAACATGATGGATTAAACGACCATGAGAAAAATGGGCATGGAGGACACAATAATCTGGATGGCCATGAAAAGGGTAATGAAAAGGGAAATGAAAGAGGTAATGGAAAAGGTAATGGTAATCATTAATTAAGAAAGTCCGGCGTTTGCCGGACTTTTTGCCATTTATATTCAATTAAGTTTATTGGTTTTTTCCTGATAATTGTGCTTGAGCTTGTTGAACAAGTCTCTTCGTAATCTCTCCACCTACTGATCCGTTTGCTCTTGCTGCTGTATCTGAACCCAACTGAACGCCAAATTCCTGGGCTATTTCATATTTAACTTGATCCAAATATTGGTCAATACCTGGGACAAGTAATTTATTGCTGCTTCTTGCCATGATTTTCATCTCCTTTTTCTTCATTACAGAGAGTAATATCTCTGTAGTACTATTTTTAGTCACTACTCCGAATTTCATAAGTGGTAATTCTTTGCGGAGATGGAAGCATTACTAATCCTTCCCATGGCTCACATCCTTTGTAGGGTGCATGAATGGAAATGCATTCGGCTGCTTTTTTCGCTCAAGCAAATCGGTGTTTTCAGCAGTATTCCAGCCGATATCATTTGTAGGATGAACCCATTGGTCGCCGGTCATCACCGAGGGATCTGTTTCTTTTGACCAATTCTCTAAAGGGGAATTAGCCGATACATATTTACTGTCTCCAATCGTCACATCATATTGGTTTTTAAAAGGGGGTTGCATTTCAATTCCTGTACCTTTAAAACTTGGAGAATTTATTTGGTGTGGAAGTGTTCCATCCATCGTTACAGTATCTTCAAGCACTTTTCTTTCATTAGCCATCATAATCACTCCTTTTGTTTATAGTTTGAATTGAAGCCGAATTTATGACTGGTAATGCATTAAAAATCGAAACAACGACCAAGAATGAAGAACACTAAAAGAACAAAGAATAAAGCAAACAATGAAAGGAGGCTACATGAAAATGGCAAAACGAAAAGCGGAAAAAAACGCGGTGGAAAAGTACAGTAAAACACCTGTAAAAAATATCCAGGAAGCAGAATTTTCTGCTGAATTCGCGAACGGGGAATCAAAAATGAAAGGCGCGAACAGGAATTCCAAATTAGGTAAAAAGGGAAGGTCTTAATGGTGGAGTATAAAAAAAAACCACGAACCGTTTCCGACGCGGAGTTCAGCGTTGAATTTGGTGAGGTAAACGGCAAAAAATTGACTGATTTTCCCCTCAAACGTAAAGAAAAGAAGAATAATATGAAATGAAAAAAAGCCGGTATTTCACCGGCTTTTTAGGACGTTTTAATAAACAAACGAAAAGATCGACGTTCCTTCCCCAGCAGGGTCAAAATAAGAAATTAAGCAAGTTTTACCTCTCTTTATTTCTCCTGATTTCAAGTAAACAGATAAATCAAAAGAAAGTGAATCGATCATCGTGTGTTTGTACAATTCCTTTTCATTTAATCCTAAGGCGCAATAGCCTGTTCCAGCAATCTCTGGATTGAGCAGGAGCTGTTGATAGAGACGGGTTCTATCATCTTTATCAAAACTTGTTTCCCACCAAGGTTTTCGCGGTTTGTATTTTTGATTGTTAAAGTAGTCGTACTTCATTAAGCTTTCTACGATATCAAGATCTAAAATGTTTTTATCTAATAAAAACGCATGCAAGCGCCGGAACAAGTCTTCAAGCTGGTGGCCGATCCGAGACCAACCACTTAAATCCCAATATGCACCAAATTCCTGGAAAAAATCGAATGGTGAAGGGAAAACCATTGTGACCAAATACTCAATTGTAGTATTCATTCGATGATCATTCCAATATTTCTCCAAAACATCTTCCACTTGTTTGATTTTGATAATATCCGCAAAAGGAAGTACATTATTTCCTAAAATTTCATATGGAGAATGATCCATATACGAATAGCCGTAATTCTCAGCCCGGAGTCGAAGGCCTGTTCCGCGAAGCATTTTCAGGAAGCCGAGCTGCAGTTCTTCAGGGCGCAATGCAAATACATCATTAAATGTCTGTTTGAAGGATTGATAATCTTCTTCGGGAAGCCCCGCAATTAAATCCAAATGCTGATCGATTTTCCCTCCATCTTTCACCATCGTCACAGTCCGTGTCAACTTGCTGAAATTTTGCTTCCTCATAACAAGTTCATTGGTGTAATCATTTGTCGATTGAACTCCGATCTCGAAGCGGAAAAGACCAACAGGTGCCTCATTATTTAGAAATTCAATGACTTCGGGCCTCATAATATCAGCCGTAATTTCAAATTGAAAAACTGTTCCGGGCAGATGTTCGTCAATTAAAAAACGGAACATTTCCATCGCATAGCTTCTGCTAATATTAAACGTCCTGTCGACAAATTTAATCGTTTTTGCTCCGTTTGCCATTAAAAAGCGAATATCTTCCTTGATTTTTTCACGGTCAAAATAGCGAACGCCTACTTCGATAGAGGATAGGCAGAACTGGCAGCTGAAAGGACAGCCTCTGCTTGTTTCAACATACGTTACCCGCTTCCCTAATTGGGAAAGGTCCTCTTCAAAGCGATAAGGAGATGGTATTGCCTTAAGGTCAAGCTTGTTCATTTGTGGAGTGGCGATAATTCTTTCTTCTTTACGAAAAGCAATGCCTGGAACGTTCTCAAGATTTCCATCATTGCTCATTTCACTCAATAACTGTTTAAACGTTTCTTCTCCCTCACCGATGACAATGACATCGACTTCAGGTATTTTCTCCATCCAATCTGTTGTATCGTAACTGACTTCAGGGCCTCCAAGTACGATTTGAATTGAAGGATCGATTTTTTTCAGGATTTGGATGACCTTTATTGTTTCTTCAATATTCCAAATGTAACAGCTGAACCCGATGATTTCCGGTTTTTGCTGAATGAGATCTGTAACGATATTCATGACTGGATCTTTAATCGTATATTCTTTTAAATGTATCGGAAATTCCGGTGCGGCATACGCCTTTAAGTAGCGGATGGCAAGATTTGTATGGATATATTTTGCATTTAACGTTGTAAGAATGATATTCATAATGAACTCCTTTAGTTGAATGAAGGCAATTATACATTATAACCTTTATTTTTAAAAAAATAAATAGAACTCCACCCTTAAAGAGCATGGAATCGAAGGTATGAGAGTTAATTCTATGGCAATAGCAAAGGAAGGGATTAACTTTTTATATACTGTTATATAACATATTTTAATCTGTTATATAAAAATGTAACCGATTGTAAGTCTGTAAAATAAACGATATTTTAACAAATTGATTTTGTGTTATAAAAAATTATTGTGAAAAATGATATTTGTCACAGCGTGAAAATTTACAATATCCTACAATATCACTAAGAAAGTTTTTTATATGAATTATTGCATGAAAATGGGGAGGGAAATTATGTCGATTTTACCAAACAAAAATGAACTTGGATTTTTTGAAATACGCCTTGAATCCATTGGCGGTTTAGGTGCTAATCTGGCAGGAAAAATGCTTGCGGAAGCAGGAGTGTTAAGCCTTGGGTTGAATGGTTCCAACTTTTCATCGTATGGATCAGAAAAAAAGGGCTCTCCAGTAAAAAGCTTTGTCCGTTTCTGCGAAGCGGATGTAGAAATCAGAGATCATAGTCCAATCGAGCAGCCTCATGTAATCGGAGTATTCCATGAAGCCCTATATAAAACGGTTGATGTTGTGAGCGGCTTGAACGCAGATGGGATCGTTTTGGTCAATTCCACAAGGGATTTTGATGAAATTAAAACAGATTTACACCTTCCTTATGGAACGCTGGCAATTGTTGATGCCTTGACGATTGCCGTGGAAGAAAAAACAAAAGTTAATACGGCAATGCTAGGTGCACTGTTCCGTATTTGTGAATTTTTGGATCCTGAAGCGATGAGAAATGTTATTCGAAAAACGTTTGAAAAGAAATATCCACATTTTGTGGAACCGAATATTCGCACCTTTAACCGTGGGTATGCTGAAGTTCAATTCAAGACGTTTGAGGTTCCTGAAGGAGCAGAAGGAAAAAGCTTCGTTCGTCCTCTGCCACTGTTGGGCTATAATACACAGGAAATTGGTGGAGTCATGACGGCTCAAGCCAACAGCATATTGAAAGATTTAAGTGGTTCAAGACAAGGATTTTTACCAAAGCTGGAAAGTGAAAAATGCATTCACTGTGCTGCATGCGATACGGTTTGTCCAGATTTTTGTTTTGTTTGGGAAGCAGGAGAAGACAAACGCGGCCGAAAACAAATGTTCTTGAAAGGTATCGATTATCAATATTGCAAAGGTTGCTTAAAATGTGTGGAAGCTTGCCCTACCGATGCGCTTAGTGATCTCCGTGAAATGATTGGTTATGCGGACGATAATCGTGTAAGACAAAACTTTCCGTACGTGGCAGGAGGAATTTCTTAATGGCTATTTTGGAAGAGAATATGAAAACTAGAGGTATTGCTGAACAGGTCTCCACGTTCGAATCAGGAAATGAAATGGCGGCTATGGCCGCGGCTCAAATCAATTATCATATCATGGGTTATTTTCCGATTACGCCGTCAACAGAGGTTGCTCAGTACCTCGATATGATGAAGGCGCGCGGTGAGCATGACATCAAGCTAATCCCTGCAGACGGCGAACACGGCTCAGCAGGAATTTGTTATGGAGCGGCTGCCACGGGTGCAAGGGTGTTTAACGCGACTAGCGCGAATGGATTTTTATATATGCTCGAACAAATGCCGGTTCAGGCAGGAACTCGCTTTCCGATGGTCATGAATTTGGTGACACGATCTGTCAGCGGGCCGCTCGATATCAGAGGCGATCACTCCGATTTGTACTATGCTCTTAACACAGGATGGGTTATTTTAACTGCAAAAACACCACAGGCTGTTTATGATATGAACATCATGGCACTTAAGATTGCCGAACATTCGAAGGTTCGCCTTCCAGTCATTGTCGCGTATGATGGTTTCTTTACATCCCACCAGAAGAGAAGGGTGGAATATATCAATGACAGGAAAGTAGTTCAGCAGTTTGTTGGGGAATGTCCGACAGATTATAATTTTGCAAGAGACTTAAGAAAACCTGTAACCATTGGTGCACATATGAGCGGCGATGATTTTCTGAATAACCACTACCAGCAATCGGAAGCGATGTACAATGCCGGAGAGGTGTTTAAAGAAGTATCTGCAGAGTATGCAAAGCTTGCCGGACGAGAATATCAGGTTTTAGATTTATATAAAATGGAAGACGCGGAAGTAGCACTATTTTTATTGAATTCTGCAGCCGAATCAGCTAAGGATGTAGTTGACCAGTTGCGTGCAAAGGGCATTAAAGCTGGTGTCATCAGCACGAATATCATTCGTCCCTTCCCGGCGAAGGAAATTCGGGAGGCGCTTAAAAATGTTAAAGCTTTATTGGTAGGAGAGCGCGCGGATTCTTACGGAGCGAATGGACCAAACCTGACGCATGAAGAAAAATCGGCTATTCAAGAAGATCGCAATAATCAAACGATCGTTTTAAGCCGTGTATTTGGGCTGGGCGGCAAGGATTTTTATGCTACCGATGCCGAGAAATTTTTTGCAATGGCTATAGAGGCCATGGAAAAGGGCTATGCAGAAAAGCCATTTGATTATTATGGCCATGTTCCTGGAAATCCTGAAAAAATCCTCAAGCCTGTCATTGAACCACAATATGGGGATGCATTTAAAACAGGATTGATTGAGGTTGGGATGGATGAGGAAAGCAATAAATTAAAAGTGAAGATTCCTCCACTTCGGGCATTGACCAGTAAACCAAAACGGATCGCCTCCGGTCATGGCGCATGTCCTGGCTGTGGAATATTTGCAGGATTGGAGCTGTTCTTTAAAGGCATTGAAGGGGATATTGTCGTACTTTTCCAAACCGGGTGTGCCTATGTGACAACTACTTCCTATCCGCACAGTTCACATAAACAAACAATGATTCACAATTTATTCCAAAATGGTGCGGCAACATTGTCAGGAACACTTGAAGCATTTATGGAGCTTAAAAGACGCGGGGAAATCGAAGTTTCAGAGGATGCAACCTTTGTCATGATCACCGGTGACGGTGGAATGGACATTGGGATGGGCTCAGCGATTGGAACTGCGCTTCGCGGACATAAGCTGATTATGCTTGAATATGATAATGAAGGTTATATGAATACAGGCTCTCAAATGTCTTATTCCACTCCAATGGGGCATATGACAAGTACAACGAGTATTGGAAAAACACAGCGTGGAAAAGCATTCCATCATAAAGATACAGCCCAGATCATGGCAGCAACCAATATACCTTACGTCTTCACAGGTTCGGAAGCATTTCCGCAGGATTTGATTAAAAAAGGTGCAAAAGCACAGTGGTATGCACAAAATGTTGGTACCGTTTATGGAAAGATCCTTATAACATGTCCGCTAAATTGGAAATCTGAAGATCGATACGGTGAAACGATTATGGAAGCAGCCGTTAATTCCTGTTTCTTCCCGCTTTATGAAGTGGAACAGGGTGTTACAACGATAACGTATGATCCTGAAGCGAAGAACAACCGAATTCCTCTTTCGGATTGGCTCAAATATATGGGCAAAACAAAACATTTATTAAAAGAAGAAAATCAACCGATTCTATCAGAATTTGAAAATGAAGTCGAAAAAAGATGGAAAAAATTAAAGGCTAAAAATGATCATCCTCATCTTTAAAAAAGAGAACCAAGCGTTTATGCTTGGTTCTCTTTTTTATTTGTTTTTTTCATAAAATTCACTAAAATGACAATGTTCAAAAGGATTTATTTTACATATTGTAGAATAATAGAATAATAGAGAGAAGTTTGCAAGTTATGGATAGAAACATGGGAGGATAGGATGGAGAAAGAAACTTTTGTTGATGGCGCAAATTCACTAAGAGAAGAAATTTTTATGCTGAAAAAAGAAAATGATTTCTTAAAAAAACAGCTTGAAATTAGTAGTCAAAGAGATATTTTTGAAAACGCCGGCGATGCGTTGATCATCTTTGACAATAAAGGTATTCTTTTCAATGCAAACAAACAATTTTGCTCTTTGGTTGAAAAAGAGGAATGGGAACTTTCCGGGATGTCATTGCTGGAATTTGTGCCGCCTGACAAGCAATATAAATTGAAAAGGCAGCAACTGCTCATGGAACAATCTGGGCAGGCAAAAGGTATTCTTCCGATTCAGCATAAAAAGGGAATATCTTTTTTTGAAGTCGTAACAAAGTTTAATGAGAAGATTGGATTGAATGTGTCCATTCTTCGTGATATTACCCACAAACAGAAGCTTGAGGGGAAAATCAGGAAGAATGAGCATCTATTTCAGGAATTATTCCTTGAGGCTCTGGATGGCATCGTCTTTTGGGATTCATATGGAAAAATAATAAATATTAATGCAGCAGCATGCAGAATTTTGGAAAGAAATAGCCATGAATTGATTGGAAGTAAATTAGCTGAACTAAACATGGATGTCCAAAAAAATCCGTTTTTTTTCCAAAGATTGCGTGATTTAAAATCTTTGGGAGCAGTTCGGGATGAAGTATATGTAAATATGCCCGATGGCAGGGAAAAATTGCTTGAGTATACGGGAAGGATGCATTCTGTCGATGGTTTCCATATGACCATTTTCAGGGATATAAGCGAGCGCAATCGCATGGAAAAAGAATTGCGTGAAAGCGAAAGTAAATTTCGTGTTCTTTTTGAAGAAGCGTTAGATGGAATGATTTTATGGGACGAACATAATAAAATCATCGACGTCAATAGTGCAGCTGAAAAAATGCTAGGACTTTCAAGAAAAGATTTAGTCGGGCAATTTTTACATATAATCATTGCAAGTTGTCCTCGGAAACGACAAGAATTATTGAAACACTTTGAGATTGTAAAGGAAAAAGGTAAGCATTCTTCGTCCAGCACTATTCAGCTTAAAAATGGAGAGGAAAGGCATTTTGAATTTTCAACCCAGCATGAATTGGTTGAGGCCATGAATCTAACGGTATTTAGAGATGTTTCTGAGAAAATCCAAATGCAGGAACAGCTTCGGAAGTCGGACACATTAAACGTCATTGGAGAGCTAGCGGCAGGAATAGCCCATGAGATTCGTAATCCGATGACGGCGTTGAAAGGATTTATTCAACTTTTGGAAGACAGTATGAAAGAGGAACATACATTGTATTATCAAGTAATTAATTCTGAGCTGCAAAGAATCGACTCAATTATAAACGAATTTTTACTCTTGGCAAAACCTCAAGCTGTTCGTTTTCAGGAGAAAAATGTTGTCCAGATCTTGAAAGAAACATTGGAACTTCTCAATGCTCAAGCCGTTCTCCACAATGTTCAATTTAACCTGATTACAGAAGAGAACTTGTATGAGATTTTTTGTGAACCGAACCAATTGAAAAAAGTTTTTATTAACATCATTAAAAATGCGATTGAAGTGATGCCTGACGGCGGCGTTATTACTGTCTCTATTTCAAAGCAGGATGAAAAAATACATATTACAATCGAAGATCAGGGGATAGGAATTCCTGCTGGAAAATTAAAAAAACTTGGCGAACCTTTTTATACCACGAAAGAACGGGGAACAGGTCTCGGCCTAATGGTGAGTTTTCGTATCATAGAAGAGCACAAAGGCTCAATCATTATTGAAAGTGAAGAAGGTAAAGGGAGATTGTTTCATATTTATTTGCCGTTGCAACCCATTGTGGAACAACAGCTGTAGCAGGTTGATGGAACTTTGTATGCTGGTACTATAAAAGACACTTCTCTTTTTGAAGTGTTTTTATTATTGACTAATACTTTTAATTTTGATATATATCTAATTAGATGCATATCAAAATTAAGGATGTGAATATACTTTGCAATTGAATCGTCTCGTATCTTTTTATAAAACCATGGGAGATCCCACGCGAGTGAGAATTGTCGCCCTGCTCGCAAAAGGCCCTCTACATGGCTTGGCTATAGCTGGCAAGCTAGGCCTGACTCCTCCTACTATTACGCATCATTTAAAGAAACTTCGTGAAATAAACGTTGTATATGACAGAAGAGATAAAAATACTGTTTATTTCCATTTAAATGAATCGCTAATTAAGCAGCAATCACAAGTGCTTATTCAGTTATTAGAAAAGAGGGAGGAGATTGAAACGATGGTAGAAACTAGCCTCGAGAGTCAAAAGGTAATACAAAATTTCTTTTCGAAGGATGGGAAGCTCAAAAACATTCCTGCGCAACGGAAGAAGAAATTAATCGTATTTGAACATATTGTTGAAGGTTTAAAAATGGGCAAGAAATATGAAGAAAAAGAGATCAATGAATATATTAAGCAGTTTCATGAAGATTATGCCACGATTCGTCGGGAATTTATCATCAATCATTATATGTACCGTGAGAATGGCATTTATGAATTGAACCCGGAAGAAATGTGGGCAAAGATTGATGGATAAAGAATAAAAACAGCCCCAAAAGGCTGCATTTTTTTTACCCAACAAATTCGTGCAGTACGGAGAGGAAATCAGAAATGGTTTTGATTTCTTCTCTGTCCTTAATAAGCATTTTTCCAATCGAAATCGCTTGTTTTTTTGTTTCAATTCGGCGGAGCTTATCCTCCACTGTGTCCAGGTCGGCAACGTGGGCAAGGCCGATCGTTCTACGAATCATTTCACATCCTGCAAAGCCAAGCGCATCTGTAAAGAATTTTTGCAGGTTAAAAGATAGTAGCTGTTCCCCGATTGAATGTATTTCTTTGTTTTCTGTTTTCCATAAAGTGGTGAATTCTGCTACAAAGGTTGTCCAGGTGGTCCCGATATGACCGAGGAAAGTATCGCGGTCTTTCTCATTTACGATCACCTGAAAAGCTAAATTGGCAAAAACCTGGCCAATATCAAAGCCGGCAGGGCCATAAAAAGCAAATTCCGGATCGATCACCTTCGTTTCGTTTTCACTTGCGAATATACTGCCAGTATGCAAATCTCCATGCAGGAGTGCTTCGGTTTCGGTTAAGAAGCTTTTTTTCAAAAGGGAAGCATGGAATTTCAATTCTTCATCGCTCCAAATTTTTTCAACTTCAGAACGCAGCTCTTCCTCGAATGAATTCGTCGCTGAATCAAAAAATGGATCGGTAAAAATTAAATCCTCCGTAATCTTGCAAAGTTCAGGGTTAGTAAACTCCTTTACTAATAATCTTTTTTTATCAGTTCCAAGACCATAATCGGATGTGTAGAATAATGTCTTTGCCAAATATTGGCCAAGATGACTAGATAGCAAAGGATATGTCTTTCCTTGTATAAATCCAGTCCTTGCGATGGAAAGCGAGGAGAGATCCTCCATGGCGGTAATTGCCATTTGTTCGTCGCTAAAATATACTGCTGGAACAAGATCTGGACACATTTTTCCGAAGATCTTGAGCGCTTCCGATTCTATTTTTGCCCGTTGAAGTGTTAAAGGCCAGCTTTCTCCGACAACTTTAGCATAGGGCAAAGCTTGTTTAAGAATGATGCTTTTTCCAGTTTGTTTATCTGTAATCCGGAATACCAAATTCAAATTGCCGTCCCCGATTTCATTGGATGCCAGAATAGCGCCTTCCTCAAAAATGCCCAATTGGCTTGCAAATGCAGCTGCGGAGCTTTCAGTTAAAGGCTCGTATGCAAGATGTGTTGTACCAATCACCGTAATCTCCTCCTTGAATAGCTAACGGAATTTTCTGTTAAAAAGCATACACGTAAAAAAATAAGTTCGTCAACAATTATTTTTGAATTTTAATAAAATTCCGGCTTCCGGTCAGAGAAAATCGGGATTAATTTGCGAATTTCCTTCACTTGATTAATTTCGATTTCTGCGCTTACTATTTCTTCTCTCTCTCCTGCTTCTGCAATCACTTCTCCCCACGGATTAATGATCATGGAATGTCCGGCAAATTCATTGTTCGGATCGCATCCAGAACGGTTGCAAGCGATGACGAAGCATTGATTTTCGATCGCACGGGCTATAAGCAGTGCCCTCCAGTGTGCAAGTCGGGGCTTTGGCCATTCAGCTACTACGAATAGAGCTTCCGCACCTTCCACCGTATGGGACCTAATCCATTCAGGGAATCGAATATCGTAACAAATCATGCCTGCAAAGAATTGGTCCTCAAGCTTGAATAATCCTTTTTCTTCTCCGGCTTTGAGGTACAGATGTTCATCCATTAGTTTGAAAAGATGAAGTTTGCTGTACTGGTGAACGAGTTCGCCCTTTTTATTAATAATGAGCAACGTATTTTTTACATCCTTCCCGACTCTGCCAGCTACTGACCCTCCAACAAAATTCACTTGATGTTTAATAGCTTCATCCTGTAAAAATTTTATAGTTTGCATACAATTATGGTCGGCAATTTCCTCTAGTCTTGTTAAGTCATAGCCTGTCGTCCATAATTCCGGAAGAACAAGGATATCGGGATTATTCACCATCGCCTTCGCGATGGATACCTTTGCTTTTTGGTAGTTTTCAGAGGGATTGCCAAATGAAATATCCATTTGCAAACAGGCAATTTTTAGTTTCAAATTATTTCTCTCCTTTTGAATTTTCGTAAAATTCGCTTTACAAGTTGTTATTAAAGTTATATCATTTGTGACTAGAATTTCAACTAAAATATGAATCCACAGAGCGGGTGAAACGATGAAACAATTTTCACAATCAGAACTATTAAAAAGTCTTCCGAGCCAGTTTTTTGCATCACTTGTGAAAAAGGTCGGAGAATACATTGAAAATGGATACGATGTCATCAACCTGGGGCAGGGAAATCCTGATCAGCCTACGCCTGAACACATTGTTGAAAAGCTAGGAGAAGCTGCGAGAAATCCGATTAATCATAAATATTCTCCTTTCCGGGGTAATGGTTATTTAAAAAAAGCGGCCGCCGATTTCTACGAAAGGGAATATGGAGTCAAACTCAATCCGGAAAACGAAGTAGCCATTCTGTTTGGAGGAAAAGCAGGCTTGGTGGAAATTCCTCAATGTCTATTAAACCCAGGGGATACGATTCTCGTTCCAGATCCAGGTTATCCTGATTATTTGTCTGGTGTGGCTCTTGCTAAAGCAGAAGTGGAAACCATGCCATTAAGAGAAGAAAATGCATTTTTACCGGATTATGATGAGCTAGATCAAGATGTTCTTGATAAGGCAAAGTTGATGTTTATTAATTATCCCAATAATCCTACTGGTGCGGTTGCGACAAAGGAATTTTTTGAAGAGACGATTAATCTGGCGAACAAACATGATATTTGTATTGTCCATGATTTTGCTTATGGAGCGATAGGCTTTGACGGAAAAAAGCCGCTAAGCTTTTTGCAACAGCGGGGTGCAAAAGAAATTGGGATTGAAATTTATACATTGTCGAAAACGTTTAATATGGCTGGATGGCGCGTTGGTTTTGCAGTAGGCAACAAGAGCGTCATCGCTGCGCTGGAACTGTTGCAGGATCATCTGTATGTCAGTTTATTCGGTGCCATCCAGGAAGCTGCAGCGGAAGCGTTGAATGGTTCACAAGAGTGTGTAAGAGAATTGAATGAACTGTATGAGAAGAGACGGAATGTACTAATTCGTGGCTTAAATGAAGTGGGATGGAAGGTTACTGCCCCGCAAGGTTCTTTTTTTTCCTGGCTGAAAGTGCCTAACGGTTATACATCCCAGGAATTTTCCAACTTATTGCTTGAGCAGGCACAAATCATGGTGGCCCCTGGCGTGGGATTTGGAGAGTACGGTGAAGGATTTGTGCGCGTTGGGCTGTTAGCATCGGAGGAAAGGCTTGAGGAAGCGGTTAACCGCATAAAGGAATTGGAAATTTTCAAAAAATTAATTGACAAATAATATTTTTCTTGCGATAATCCATATTAATTTAACAAATGTAAAAAATATGAATATACAATATTTTCTTATCAAGAGCAGGCGGAGGGACTAGCCCTACGAAGCCCGGCAACCGACTTAAATTCGTTTAAGCACGGTGCTAATTCTTGCAGCGAAAGCTGGAAGATAAGAAGATGTTAGTTTAACTTACTAACCTCTTCTTTTTGAAGAGGTTTTTTGTTTGAAAGGAGTTAATGACATGAGTGAAATAATAGCAACATATCTTCTCCATGAAGAGAAAAATCCGGAAAAAAAAGCAGAGGAAATCGCCCTTGGGTTAACCGTCGGCTCTTGGACGGGACTGCCTAAACTCGAACAGGAACAGCTTAGAAAGCACAAGGGAAGGGTCGTTTCGATTAATGGAGTTTCAACAGGGCCCAACGAGCAAACGTTGTTGAGAATCGCCTATCCAACAATTAATTTTTCAAATGATTTGCCGGCAATTATCACGACTGTTTTTGGCAAACTATCGCTTGATGGGAAAATAAAATTATTGGATTTAGAATTTGATAGAGAGTTAAAAAGCTTTTTTCCTGGCCCAAGGTTCGGAAGTTGTGGAATACGCGCAGTGCTTGGAGTAGAGGCTCGTCCGCTTTTAATGAGCATTTTTAAAGGTGTGCTCGGCAAGGATATCGGATTTTTAGTCGAACAACTAAGGCAGCAGGCTCTGGGAGGAATCGATCTAGTTAAAGATGATGAGATTCTTTTTGAAAATGAGTTAACTCCATTTGAACAGCGAATCATTTCAGGAAAAAAAGTTCTCGAGGAGGCATACGAGCAAAGCGGACATCGCACTTTGTATGCTGTCAACCTGAGCGGGCGGACGTCTAGTCTTAAGGATAAAGCAAGAAAAGCTGCCGATCTTGGCGCTGATCTGTTATTGTTCAATGTATTTGCCTACGGGCTCGATGTTTTGCAGGAGTTAAGGGAAGATGAAGAAATTGCACTTCCATTGATGGCTCATCCTGCCATAAGTGGTGCTCTTGCCTCATCGCCTGAGTATGGAGTCTCTCATTCCTTGCTGCTTGGCAAATTGCTCCGATATGCAGGAGCCGATTTATCGTTATTTCCTTCACCATATGGTTCAGTAGCACTGGAAAGAAAGCTTGCACTATCAATCGCAGAACAATTATCAAAAGAAGATGAGTACAAAGCGGCATTCCCCGTTCCATCAGCGGGTATACATCCGGGTCTTGTTCCATTACTGATCGACGATTTTGGTATCGAATCGGTTATTAACGCGGGTGGTGGGGTGCACGGCCATCCTGATGGAGCACGTGGAGGCGGATTGGCTTTTCGCCAGGCTATCGATGCAAAGCTGAATGGAATTCCTTTATCTCAGGCGGCATTGGAGGGCACTGAGTTAAGAAAAGCACTTGAATTATGGGGCAATGCGGAGGTGACCGTCTAATGTCACAGGTAGTAATATATTGTGATTTTGATGGAACGATCACTGAAAAAGACAATATCATTGCCATTATGAAAAAATTCGCACCAAATGGGTGGGAAACTGTTAAAGACCAAATTCTTTCAAGAGAAGTTTCGATCCGTAAGGGTGTAGGAGAGCTATTTTCTCGTGTTCCAAGCAGTTTGAAAGAAGATATCAAAAGGTTTGCTCTTGAAAATTTGAGAATTCGAAAAGGATTCAAGGAATTTGTGACATTCACGCGTGAAAACAATATCCCGCTTTACATTGTAAGCGGAGGCATAGATTTTTTTGTTCTTCCTGCACTTGAAGAATTTGGCCCTTTTGACGCCATTTTTTGCAATGGATCAGATTTTTCCGGAGAGAATATTCATATTTTATGGCCGCACTCTTGCGATAGCTTGTGTGAAAATGATTGCGGTTGTTGCAAACCGAGTGTCATCCGCAAATTGGGGCATTCCGATTCATTGAAAATTGTCATCGGGGACTCTGTTACCGATTTTGAAGCAGCGAAGCAGGCGGATTTTGTTTTGGCAACAGACTTTTTAAAAGAAAAGTGTGAACAGTGGGAAATTAATCATCAAGGTTTTGAAACTTTTTATGACTGCATTGATGCAATAAAAAATAGAATTGAGGTGAAGGAACAAACATGTTAAAGGATAGATGGAATGAGCTGGCGGATGTGAAAGATGAACTTTCGGAGCGAGACTGGTTTATGGGTACGAGCGGAAATCTAGCAATCAAGGTGAGTGATCAACCGTTGCAGTTTTTGGTGACGGCAAGTGGGAAGGATAAAAGGAAACGGACGGATGAGGATTTTCTGCTCGTCGATGAATTTGGCCATTCTGTTGAAGAAACCCATTTAAAGCCATCGGCAGAGACCCTACTTCATGTTGAGATTTATCGCCGGACAAAAGCAGGCTGTAGCCTTCATGTCCATACGATTGACAATAATGTCATCTCGGAGGTATATGGTGATAGAGGTGAGGTTTCCTTTCAAGGGCAGGAATTGATCAAGGCATTTGATAAATGGGAGGAAGATGCCGTGCTTAAAATTCCGATTATTCGTAATTATGCACATATTCCAACGCTTGCAAAAGCTTTTTCCGAGCATATTTCCAGTGATTCTGGTGCTGTATTAATTCGAAATCATGGCATTACCGTATGGGGAAAAACGGCTTTCGAGGCAAAAAAAATACTGGAAGCATCCGAGTTTTTATTCAAATTTCAATTGCGCTTACTAGAGCATAAACCATATCAATTATTTAAAGTCGTATAAATGAGAGGATGAAGAAAAATGGCATATATTAAATTTAAAGAAAGCGGCAAGAAGATTCATGAACAGGAGGAGGTTAGCAATTTTCTTGATTCCCAGGAAGTCATTTATGAAAATTGGGATGTAACGAAGCTCCCTCAGGAATTGAAAGAAAAGTATCTGCTGTCAGATGTTGAAAAAGAAGAAATTCTCAAAGCATTCGCTAAAGAAATTGGAGATATTTCCGATAGGCGCGGCTATCAGGCTCAAGACGTTATTTCCTTGTCAGAACATACACCTAACCTTGAAGTTCTTCTCGAAAACTTTCAAAAAGAGCATCATCATACCGATGACGAAGTTCGTTTTATTGTAAGCGGGCATGGAATTTTTGTCATTGAAGGAAAAGATGGTTCGTTTTTTGAAGTGTGTCTGGAGCCTGGTGATTTAATCTCGGTTCCTGAGAACGTTCGCCATTACTTCACTTTGCAGGAGGATCGCAAGGTAGTAGCAATACGGATTTTTGTTACTACAGAAGGATGGGTTCCTATATATGGCAAAGAAGAAATTGCACAGTAAAAAAGAGTCGGTTGATGAGAAATCATTAGCCGACTCTTTTTGTTTCAAAAAAAGGATGTTAATTTGACAAATTTTCGAAATTCTCCTCATGTTTTAAGGCGAATTATCTGAAAACTAAATGCGGTCTACCATGCAAGTATTGTCGAAAAAGAAAGATAGTCGGTTGCGATTGTTGTCGAAAAACGCAATAAATAAGAGGTTTTGTCTTTTATTGCGAATG
>JAUZPT010000170.1 GCA_030705745.1 Bacillota bacterium
CTCCATCCTTGCCATCACTTCCATAACAGCAGGGGTTCCCATTTCTTTTTCTTCCTGAAAAAGTTTAATGGAGAGCTGATGTTTTAAGCGAAACTCCAATATTTTGTATATGGAACGATGGACATTTTCATGAAAAGTGTGAGTAGGATCAAACGCTTCTTCAGCTGCATCTTTCATTTCCTTTATTAAACTTGAAATAATTTCATCGAACAGTTCATCTTTATTTTTGAAAAAAGTATAAATCGTTCCTTTGCCGACATTCGCCAGCCTCGCGACCTGGTCCATGGTAGTTGCTTTGTATCCAAATTGGGAAAAGGATTTTGTTGCTGCTTCAATGATTTGCCGTTTTCGGTCGACCGTCATACAATCACCTCTTCTTCCAGAAATGACCACCTGAATATTTTAGTCATTATGACTAAATCAGTATACCACGACCATTTTCTACAATACAATAAAAGCAAATTGAAAGAAGCTGTTAGGCACGAACAGCTTCTTTGTTTATTTTCAAAAATTCAAGTACTTGTTGGACTGCTGCCTCTCCCTGATCGATACAATCCGGGAGGCCAATTCCTTCATAGGATGCTCCGGCTAGGAATACACCTGGCAGTTCAAGATTTAGCTGTGCTTTTATCGTTTCGATCCTTTGTTTATGCCCAACAGTGTACTGAGGCATTGAATTTTTCCAACGGGAAACAATACCAAAATCAGGTTCCATTGTGATATCCATCGTCTTTTTCAAATCATCCAGGACTATCTTAATAATTCGATCATCCGACAGGTCGACAATGGTTTCATCTCCCGCTTTACCAACATAACAACGCAGAAGTACTTTTCCTTCCGGAGTGGAGTGCTCCCACTTCTTATGTGTCCAGGTGCAAGCAGTAATGGAATAATCACTGTTCCTTGATACGACAAAACCTGTTCCATCAATGTCCTTTTGTATGGCTTCCTTAGGGAATGCCAGAGCAACGGTGGCAACGGATGTGGAAGGCATCGTTTTCAGCGGATCGAACAGGTGGTACTCGGAAAACATCGATTGTGTTATCTTATGTGGTGTCGCCGCTACCACACAATCCGCATAAAGGGTTTCCCCGTTGTTTAAATAAATTTCATAGGAAGTCCCTTGCTTTGAAATTTTATCAACACGAAGCCCTTTTAAAACCGAATTGGCTTCCAACTTAGCTTCGATTGCTTCCGCAAAAGACTGAAGACCGGTTTTAAAAGTCAGGAAAACTCCATTGCCTTTACCCCCGCTCGATTCTTTTGTTTTCGGTTTTGCAGGAGTCGACTTTTTCATTCCAAGAATAAGGCTTCTATATTTTTGCTCGACTTCGTAAAACTGCGGAAAGGTGGACATCAAACTTAACATATCAATATCGCCTGCATAAATGCCCGACAGAAGCGGTTCAATCAAATTTTCAACCACCTCGTCCCCAAGCCTTCTTCGGAAAAATTCACCCAAGGATTGATCCTGATCTTTTTCAGACTTTGGCAGGATGAAATCAGCGGCAGCTCTTAGCTTTCCTTGAACGGAGAATAGGCCAGTCGTGAGGAAAGGCGCAATTTCAGTCGGGATTCCCATGATCGACCCACCTGGCATTGGATGAAGCTTTTCGTTTACGAGTACATACGATTTTCCGGTAGAATTGTGAACAAGCTGATGCTCCATTCCTACTTCTCTGGCAAGCCTCGACATGCTCGTTTTTCGGGCGAGAAATGAATCCGGTCCTCTTTCAATGGTAAAGCCATCTTTGACAACGGTCTGCATTTTTCCTCCAAGACGGTGTGAAGCTTCGACTAAAGTTACCTCGATAGGAAGATTATGCTCACGAACTGCTTTTTGAAGATAGAATGCCGTCGTCATTCCAGCTATTCCACCTCCAATAATCACAACCTTTTGTTTTTCTTCCGCCACATGATCACCGCCTTTGCTATTGCTCATTTTTTGATGGTTTTTAAAATAACATTTGTGAGTGCTTCAATAAATTCGTTTTGCACATTTGGCATTTCAGGGCGGTAATAGCTGGCCCCAATTTCATCCGTAACCGCTTTGCACTCATAATCATTATCATATAAAACTTCCAAATGGTCACAAACAAAGCCTACTGGTGCAAAAACAAACGCTTTATATTCATGGTCAGCATATAATTTCCTTGTCAAATCCTGCACATCCGGCCCAAGCCAAGGCTCAGGTGTATTCCCTGCGCTTTGCCAGCCAATGGTATATTGACTTATACCCGCTTGTTTTGCAATTAAATCAGCCGTGTCTCGCAGTTGATTAGGATATGGGTCACCAGATTGAAGAATTTTCTCCGGCAGGCTATGGGCGGAAACGATTAACATCGAGTTCTCTCTCTCATCATCTGGCATGTGTGCGAAAACATCCTTCACCTTTTCCGCCCAATAATCGATGAATTTCGGTTCATCATACCAGCTTTCAACAGAAGTAATCTTTGGGCTGCCAAGTTTTTCTGCTTCTTCCTTCGCACGTCCGTTGTATGATTTAACGCTAAACGTAGAAAAATGCGGCGCAAGCACAATGCTGACTGCTTCTTCAATGCCGTCATCATGCATCTGCTTTACAGCATCTTCGATAAATGGGTCAATATGCTTTAAGCCCAGATACATTTTAAATTCAATGTCATCCTGAACAGCATTCAAATTCTGTTCCAATTTTTCAGCCTGTTCAAGCGTGAGTTTTGCGAGTGGGGATATCCCGCCTATTGCCTCATAGCGGTTTCTAAGTTCCTCAATCATTTCTTCCGAAGGCTTCCTGCCTCTGCGGATATGTGTATAATACCGTTCCAAGTCTTCCAATTTATTCGGAGTGCCATATGCCATTACAAGCAGGCCCATTTTTTTCTTTGTCATGCAATCCACCTCATTGTTAAGTTCTTGCTTTAGTTTACAGGCTAAAATAATATCTTCATTATGAACATGACATCGACAGAGAATTCCCTGTCGATGTAAATTTAACCTTATTGTGCTTAAAAAAATGACGAGATACCACTTTGAAATGTTCAAACCACCGATTGCCCTCTAGCTTCTTACTTTTGATGCTGAATACTCATGAATGAAGGTTGTCAGTTTTTTGAGGATGTCCGGGTCAACCTGAGGGAAAACTCCATGTCCAAGATTGAAAATATAACCAGGTTGGGCCATGCCCTGATCAAGAATGATTTTTGCCCGTTCTTCAATTACTTCCCAAGGTGCTAGCAGGATAGCCGGATCCAAATTTCCCTGTACTGTTTTTTGGATGCCCATTTCCCGTGCTCGAGGAATCGGCAGGCGCCAGTCCAATCCAACGACATCCAGTGGAAGGTCATTCCATTCAAGAGCAAGATGGCTTGCACCCACACCAAACATAATGAGAGGAACATTTTCCTCTTTTAATGACGAGAAAATTTTTGCCATGATGGGCTTTATAAAATAGCGGTAATCTTCGACGTTCAATGCGCCAACCCAAGAGTCAAAAATTTGAATCGCTTTTGCACCTGCCTTGATTTGTGATTTCACGTATGTAATGACCATGTCTCCAAGCTTTTCCATAAGTGCAAACCAAGCTTTCGGTTCAGCGTACATAAAGGCTTTCGTTTTATTGTAATTTCTTGACGGACCTCCTTCAATCATATAGCTTGCAAGTGTAAAAGGAGCACCGGAAAAACCGATCAATGGAACTGACAATTGTTCCTCGGTCAATAGTTTGATTGTGTCAAGAACATAAGGAATATCCTCTTCTGGATGAATCTCTCCCAGTTTTTCAACATCAGCCAGTGATTTAATCGGATTTGCAATGACCGGCCCGATACCGGATTTTATTTCTACATCCACGCCAAGAGCCGGAAGCGGTGTCATAATATCCTTATATAGAATTGCCGCATCAACGTTATATTGTTCAACAGGCAAGCGAGTTACATAGGCGCAAAGCTCTGGCTGATGGGTAATTTCAAAAAGTGAATACTTTTCCTTGATCTTTCTGTATTCGGGCTGTGAGCGCCCTGCCTGTCTCATATACCAAACAGGGGTATAATCCGTTTTTTCCCCTCTTGCTGCTTTTAAAAATGTTTCATTTATTGTTTTTGTCATTCAGATGGTCCACCTTTCGAAAGCATGTCTGCTTTCCATTTTAATATATTCAACTTGAAAATAGAAACTAATTAATGAGATACGTGTAAATAACTGTCTTCACTATAGCGATTATTTGCATTGGTGTATAGACAACGCCGACAAGTGTCAAAAAAAAGTCGGATTTACGTTTACAGGACTGTAAAATATGGTAGGAGAAAAAGAAACACTCGATTATTTGGATTAAATCAATTGAAACTTTATACTGAAGAAAAAAGGTGGAATCAAATTGAATCTTTATATGACAACCGGCACATTCGATTTTTTGAAAACGATTAAGGATAAAAATCCTGAAGAAAAAATGATGCTCATGCAAAACGGTGAAGGTGCCTTATTGCTTCACGAAACAATAGGAAAAACTGTCTTTAGTACACCAAGAAAATACGAGGTCCTTGATTCTGTAGGAGAATTGGACGATAACGGTTTTGTCGTTATGAACAATATCCCCGTTTCTGAGGAAGGAAGGCCGGTATTTGAATATCGATTTAAAAATCGAGCAGGAATGATTGAGCAAGAACCCGGTTTTGTAGCCATCCGCGTTTTACGCCCTCTTTCGAATGATACGTATATTATTTTGACAGTGTGGGAAAATGCTGATGCATTTCAAAACTGGCAAAACTCAAAGGCTTATGAAAAAGCGCACGAAAAACGAGGAACAGAACAAGGCATTGATGCTAAGCCGAACGTGTTTTCAGGCTCTTCTTATGTCACAAAGTATATCGTTCCGGAAAATGAATAAGTAGTTGGTATTTGATTTTCTTAAAAAAGGAATGGGGGCCACATCTCCATTCCTTTTTCGTTCGAGTGTAACAAAAAAAAATTTCATTCTTTCACCACTTGAAAGCTCTCTCATATCCTGTAATACATCCATCAGGGCGAATACCCACTCGCTTCCCTGGATGAAAGAGAGGAGGCTTTTTTATGATTGTAGAGCTTACGGCTCTCCATTGGATATATGTTGTATTTATTGCGCTTATTGTCGGCTTTATGGTTATGAGACGAGATACCACGCTAGTGTGCATAGCAGGTATATTCCTGATAGCCATTACCGCTACAGGTTCCATAAGTGGCTCTGTCAGCAGTATTTTTAACAGTTTTACTTATGCTATCACCGAACTATTATCCACCATCCTCGTTATTTCCATTATTGTTGCCATGAGCAAAACGTTAACCTCAACAGGGATAAACGATGTCATGATTTCACCCTTTACAAAATTAATTCGCAATCCATCACTTGCATACTGGATCACTGGACTTTTAATGATGGTCATCTCCTGGTTCTTCTGGCCTTCACCCGCTGTCGCGCTACTCGGTGCCGTACTTCTTCCGGTTGCCATGAGGGCGGGCTTGCCAGCTCTCGGCGTCGCCATGGCCATGAACCTCTTCGGACATGGGATTGCACTATCTGGCGACTTCATCATACAGGCAGCTCCAAAATTGACGGCAGATGCGGCCGGACTTCCTGTCAGTGACGTATTGCACGCAAGCATCCCGCTTGTTTTCATTATGGGAACCGTGACAACCATAACGGCATTTTACTTTTTAAAAAGAGATATGAAGCGAGGTTTATTGACCTCTGATGTTGCAGCCATCGAAGCATCGACAGAAACGCAAGCACTTCAATCAAATTTGCTTACTAATGCTCAAAAACGCTTCTTTGCCTTTTTTGTGCCATTGATGTTTGCAATCGATGTTGCTGCCATGTTTGTTCTCAAACTGCAGGGCGGCGATGCCACCGCTCTAATTGGCGGTACCTCCATTTTCATTCTGCTCGTAATTACGCTTGCAGCCCATAAAAGTAAAGGTCTAGAGGAAATAACTAATTACTTGATTGAAGGCTTCCAATTTGGCTTTAAAGTGTTTGGACCTGTCATTCCGATTGCTGCATTTTTCTATTTGGGAGATGCAGGATTTACGAAGATCATCGGTGATTTTCTTCCGAAAGGGTCACAAGGCATTGTCAATGATTTAGGGGTTGCTTTAGCAAATATTGTGCCGTTAAGCAAGGGCGTTGCCGCCGTAACCTTGACGGCGGTAGGAGCAATTACCGGATTGGATGGTTCAGGGTTCTCAGGAATCTCGCTTGCAGGTTCCATTGCCCATCTCTTTTCCATTTCCATTGGGAAAGGTGCTGCCACATTAACTGCTCTTGGCCAAATCTCCGCCATTTGGGTCGGTGGGGGCACGCTCATTCCGTGGGCTTTAATTCCCGCCGCCGCCATTTGCAACGTTGACCCATTTGAGCTTGCACGTAGGAATCTTCTACCCGTAACCATCGGTCTTGTCGTAACCACCATAGCTGCGATGTTTATTATTTAATGAGAAAGAGCATGCGTTTTGCATGCTCAGATTGTCGAGAATGGGGTATTTTCTCGACAATTTTTTATTTTCTAAGAA
>JAUZPT010000171.1 GCA_030705745.1 Bacillota bacterium
GAACGGGTACAATCATTGGAAAATTGTTAAAAGGGGCAACTGTGAAGATTTATTCTTCACAGGCGGATTGGATGGAAATTTCCTTTTCCAATCAGAAAGCATGGGTAATGTCGGAGTTTATTGATGTTGGTCCGAATAATGGTAGCGAAAGCACGGGAAGCACATCTTCATCAAGCGGTATCATTGGGATAGTAACAGCGAATTCACTTTATATCCGCCAAAGTACAAATTTGAATGCACCCATCGTCGGTAATGTCACAAAAGGACAAGCATTCAAAATTATCGAAGAATCTAATAATTGGACAAAAATAGAATACAAGTCTAATAGATTTGGATGGGTCGCCAGCTGGTATATCGATAAGTCATCTCAAGGAAACCCACTTCCCTCCGGACAGCCGGTCAAACAAAGTACTGTTACCGTCCTTCAAGATGGCACAAATATTCGCAAAAAACCCGCTACGACATCTGATGTCCTAATCAGAGCGAACGAGGGTGAGTCTTTTCTCGTTAAAAGCATACAAAGCAACTGGTATGAAATTAAATTGAAGGATGGCTCGATCGGTTACATTGCTGGATGGCTTGTCTCCGTAACAGGATCTGCACCGAGGATTGAAAAACCAGGTGCAGAAATCGATTTAAAAAATAAAACAATCGTTGTCGATCCAGGCCATGGCGGACAAGATAGCGGAACGATTGGCGCACAAGGCACCCTTGAGAAAAACCTTACCTTGCGTACGGCACTTCTTTTATTCGATAAATTAAAAGCTGCAGGGGCCAATGTTATACTTACACGGAGCAATGATACATATGTGCCTCTTCCATCACGGGTAAGCATTTCACAATATCAGGGTGCCGATGCGTTTGTCAGCATTCATTATGATAGCAATTTGAATCGAAGTGTCCGTGGAACTACAGGATATTATTATCATGATTATCAAAAGAGCCTAGCACAATATTTGTATACATCTCTTGTGAGGCAAACGGGCTTGCAAGAGCGAGGAGTACGCTTCGGTGATTTTCATGTACTGAGGGAAAATAAACAGCGTTCAACATTGCTAGAGCTGGGCTATTTGAGCAATCCAGAGGATGAAATGCTCGTAAACTCACCACAGTTCCAAGAAACGGCTTCAAATGGTATTTTTAATGGATTGGCTCGTTTCTTTAAGGAAAATTAAAAAATCCTTGCACCTCTAATCGGTGCAGGGATTTTTTAATTTTATCAATCGAATCAAAGGCTCAGTTTCTACTGTCAATAATGAGCGTGACTGGACCGTCATTGATCAATTCAACATCCATCATCGCGCCAAATTTGCCTGTTTCAACGATAATTCCTTTTTGGCGAAGAGCCGCATTAAAGGTATCATACAATTTTTCTGCAATCTCAGGCCGTGCCGCTTCCATGAAATTTGGTCTTCTTCCTTTTCTGCAATCACCGTATAAGGTAAATTGGGAAACAGACAAAATTTCTCCGCCTACATCCAATAAAGAAAAATTCATTTTTTCTGCATCATCTTCAAATATGCGCAAATTTGCAATTTTGTCTGCTAAAAAAGCAATGTCCTTTTCATTGTCATCATGTGTAATTCCAACTAAAAGTACAAGGCCTTTCGCAATCTGGCCTATCATCTTCCCGTCGACCGTCACACTTGCTTTTTTGCTGCGCTGGACAACTATTCTCATTTGTAAACTCCTTAGTTCATGATTCGGCGAACCGAATAAATATCTGGAATCTGCTTGATTCGTTCGACTACTTTTTGCAAATGATTCACATTATGGATGGCAATCGACATGATGATGGTCGCCACTTTATTTCGGTCCGATTTGCCTGTCACAGCAGAGATATTGGTTTTTGTTTCATTTACAGCCTGCAAAACTTCATTTAATAATCCCCGTCTGTCATAGCCGCTGATTTCAATATCAACATTGTATTCCTTGCGGTCATTGAATGAAGTTTCCCATTCAACCGTTATGAGACGTGACTGCGCTTCATTTGTATCGATATTTGGACAGTCGGAACGGTGAACAGAAACTCCTCTGCCTTTCGTGATAAAACCAACAATCTCATCACCTGGAACAGGATTGCAGCATCGTGACAGACGAATCAATAGATTATCAATTCCGGCAACACGAACTCCTGATTCTCGCTTTTTTACGATCGAGAATGATTTCAAGTCGGTCACTGCTTTACTGATGCTCGACTCCTGTTCCTGATCACGTTTCTTTCTCCATTTTTCCGTCAAGCGATTGGCGACTTGAAGTGCGGTAATACCATTGTATCCTACGGCGGCAAACATATCTTCTTCATTAGTGAAGTTAAACTTTTCCGCTACTCGTTTCAAATTTTCATGCGTCACGATCTCTTTTATATCAAACTCCATCGTGCGGATTTCCTTCTCAACGAGCTCTCTGCCTTTATCGACATTTTCATCCCGGCGCTGTTTTTTGAAAAATTGGCGTATTTTATTTTTCGCTTGGGACGTCTGAGCGAGCTTTAGCCAATCCTGGCTGGGGCCGTAAGAATGCTTGGAGGTAAGAATCTCGACAATATCACCAGTCTTCAGTTTATAATCGAGCGTAACCATCTTTCCGTTCACTTTTGCTCCAATCGTCTTATTGCCGATTTCCGAATGGATACGATACGAAAAATCGATCGGAACGGATCCAGACGGCAACTCAATGACATCCCCTTTAGGAGTGAAAACGAATACCATATCCGAGAACAAATCGATTTTCAGCGATTCCATAAATTCCTCGGCATTGGCAGTATCATTTTGGAAGTCCAATATTTCTCTGAACCATGTAAGTTTTTGTTCAAACGACGAACTATCGCTGATTGCTTTTCCTTCCTTATATGCCCAGTGAGCAGCAACCCCGAACTCGGCTATCCGATGCATCTCGGTTGTGCGAATTTGCACCTCAAGCGGATCACCCTTAGGACCAATGACCGTCGTGTGCAAAGACTGGTACATATTAGGCTTGGGCATCGCGATGTAATCCTTAAAACGCCCAGGCATCGGTTTCCAGCATGTATGGATAATACCAAGGACTGCATAGCAATCTTTAATGCTGTTCACAACAATTCGAACCGCCAATAAATCATAGATTTCTGTGAATTGTTTATTTTGAAGCACCATTTTGCGGTAAATGCTGTAAATATGTTTCGGTCTTCCTGAAAGATCGGCTTTTATGGAGACTTCCTTTACTCTGCCGCGGACCTCTTCAATAACATCATCCAAATATTGTTCCCGCTCCGCACGTTTCTTTTTCATCAAATTAACAATCCGATAATATTGCTGCGGGTTTAAATACCTCAATGCCGTATCTTCCAATTCCCACTTAATTTTCGATATCCCCAAGCGATGAGCAAGCGGTGCGAAAATTTCAAGAGTTTCATTTGAGATTCTCCGTTGTTTCTCAAATGGAAGATGCTTGAGGGTCCTCATATTATGAAGCCGGTCGGCAAGCTTAATTAGAATCACCCGAATATCCTGTGCCATCGCCACGAACATTTTTCGATGATTTTCCGCTTGCTGCTCTTCATGCGATTTATATTTTATTTTACCTAACTTCGTCACTCCGTCGACAAGCATAGCCACTTCCTCGTTAAAGGCTGCTTCAATATCTTTCAGCGAAACAGCAGTATCTTCAACGACATCATGCAGAAAACCTGCGGCGACCGTTGCAGGATCCATCTCAAGATCTGCCAGTATTCCGGCAACTTGTATTGGATGGATAATATAAGGCTCGCCTGATTTCCGATATTGTTCACGATGAGCATGGTTGGCGAATTCATACGCTTTGATTACCATTTCCACATTCTCATCATTTAAATAGGCTTTTGTCTTGTCGATGACTTGTTCGGCGGTTAACACTTGATCATTCGCCATATTAAAATCACCTTTATTTTCTTGTCATTTTTCTCGACTTATTTATCGTTCTCAGAACAATCAATCCTTCTGAAGAAAATCATGTTTACATTATACAATGCACTCGCTAATTACTTGTTCCAAGGTTGAACAGTTAAAAATTAGAATGATTGTTACTATTATCGAAAAAAACAGACGAGATGTAAAGGGATTGCCCACTATTTTTCCAACTTTCGAAGAAAAATGTCGAAATTTGATGATTTTATGTGAAAAATAGGAATTTTCACCATACATTATCGTTATGTAAAAGAAAGGAGCACCCTGTTTCGAGTGCTCCATTACTGAGTAATTAATATTGCATTAATGTGAGAATATCATATCCATCCAACATTTTTCTTCCATCCAAATAAGTCAATTCGATCAAAAATGCGATACCAGCTACAACACCGCCCAATTCCTCGACTAGTTTGATGGTAGCTTCAATCGTGCCGCCTGTTGCAAGCAAATCATCGGTAATTAGTACACGCTGTCCAGGTTTGATTGCATCTTTGTGGATTGTTAAAACATCTGACCCGTACTCAAGGCCATAATTCACCTTTACTGTTTCGCGAGGAAGCTTTCCTTCTTTGCGGACAGGTGCGAAGCCCACTTCTAACGAGTAAGCGACTGGGCAGCCAATGATAAAGCCGCGTGCTTCCGGACCAACTACTAGATCAATCGATTTTTCTTTTGCATATTCCACGATTTTGTCTGTCGCGTATTTATATGCTGCTCCATTATCCATTAAAGTGGTGATATCCTTGAATTTAATTCCTGGTTTCGGCCAATCTGGTACGATTGTGATGAATTGTTTTAAGTCCATTACTCCATTGCCTCCTCAAATTCAACCGACTCTATTATGAAACAATCGAACCATTCCTTTAACTGCTGAAATGATGAATACAGCAGTTCCTTTTCAAGGATGAAATGCTCCTGTTTGGACTGATACGTTTTCGAGTCGGTTAAGTCACGCTTATGCGTATGTGCGTTTAAGTTAATAAAGCCATTGTTTATTGTAACAAAATCAAGCTCAAAAAACACCTTTGACATAAATTCTATCGTTTCCCTTGTCCATCCACGATGTTTCGCAAGGTCATCACCGTTTTTCTTTAAATCAAACGGTCCTTTTTTCAAAAGAAACGCATAAAACCATTTAAAGTGCTCCCTCGTTGGCAATGTACTGAAAAAGTCACTGTTTTCCGTATAAAAAAAGGTGTAAATCCTCGAAGGAGTCTTTTCTTTTATAAGATTTTCAAGAAGTCCCTTATTGGGCGGCATATCGACGATAATGAGATTCGAGTCAGTGATATCCATTTCAGCTGCTTCACTCTCGGTTTGAATGTGATGCACTTCTCCAGTTAACTGATCGGCTATCTTCTCAAAAATATTCTGGTCAAAAATGACGAATTTCCTTGCTGCAGATGGAAGATTTTCCTGAATTTTATTCAAACGATTTATTCCCCGGCAATCGAACAGCTGCCATTCCTTCACGGCCAAATCTTGAATAAAAATTTGCGGCTTACGAATATTATTCCATTCGTTTATAGATAACTCTCCAATGACAGAAATATTGGAGGAAGGGGCAATTTGGTCTACATATGGACCCAAGCCAAATCCGATACCATCCAGGCTAGTGCCATTTTTCGCCATCAGTATTTTCAAATGAGTTTGTTCGCTGCCAATCTTTCTCAATGAAGAAACGGTTACCCCATCAATCAACACCTTCGGTTTAGGATTGTCCATACCGAAAGGAGCAAGTAGATTCAATTCTTCAAGAGACCCAAGATCAATCTCTTCAATACTAATTTCACTGTCAAGCATCGCGGCTGGAATAAAGTCGTCTGCTGTCAGCTGTTCATTTGCCAATTCACTCAAGCGAACTCTTAGTTCGGATACATCTTCAAGTTTCAAGGTCATCCCCGCCGCCATTGGATGTCCGCCAAAATGAGGTAAAATGTCATGACATTCAGATAAATTTTTATATAAATCAAAGCCGGCTATGCTTCGAGCAGATCCTTTGGCAAGCCCTTTCTCGCGGTCAAAACTAAGGACAATAACAGGACGGTAATACTTCTCTACCAGCCTAGATGCGACAATTCCGATCACCCCAGCGTTCCAGCCTTCCTTGCCGATGACAAGTACACTGTTGGAAGGACTAGAAAAATGATTTTCAACTTCTTCTATTGCCTCAGCTGTAATCGTATTGACGATCGCTTGCCTCTGTTTATTCATGCCCTCCATTTCTTCAGCCAATGACATCGCCTCTTCAGGATCCCTCGTGATGAGTAATTGCACAGCGAGATCGGCTGATTCAAGACGGCCAACGGCATTAATGCGCGGTGCAATCGTAAAGCCGATGGTTTCTTCGTTTAACGAAGCCTGATTGATTCCAGCTAATTTAAAAATAGCTTTCAGCCCGATGTTTTCTGTTACTTTAAGTTTATCTATCCCTTTTTTAGCAATCAATCGATTTTCACCTTTAAGAGAAACGAGATCGGCAATCGTTCCAATTGCTGCTATTTCCAGCAAATGTTCAGGCACTTTTCCTAATAAAGCATGTGCCAACTTGAATGCTACGCCTACCCCAGCCAGTTCACGAAAAGGATA
>JAUZPT010000172.1 GCA_030705745.1 Bacillota bacterium
CTTCATGTCGTAAATTTTCCGTTTGCCCATCATGAAGTTCATAACCTTCATAAGCTCCACTTCGTCCTCGTTAATAAGAATGTCGACCCATTCTTCCTCGGCAGAGACCGAAAGGGAAGAGGCGTGGCTAAACTCCTGCTTGAGAGCTGCCTCAACCTCTGCGGTTGTTTTCTCAAGCGCCTCCTCCGTCAGCGCCGAAGCATTCTCGTCAAGGCGCAGCTTCAGCGTGCGGTACGCGCCGAAAAATCCGCGCAGCTGCTCAATGTCGTTGTCATACAGCATCTTGCCCTTGTCGATAATCACAATGCGCCGGCACAGCGCATCCACGTCGCCCATGTCGTGCGTGGTCAGAATAACGGTCGTTTGCTTTTCCTGATTCAGCGCCATAATCAGCTCGCGTATTTTGCTTTTCATGGATACGTCCAGCCCGATGGTCGGCTCATCCAGAAATACGACGCTGGGGTTATGTAAAAATGCCGCCAAAATATCGCTTAACGTCCGCTGCCCCAGAGACATTTGGCGCACCGGCTTGTGCAGTAGCCCTTCAATGTCCACAAGCCCCGCGTACAGTTCCATCATGGCCTTAAAGTCCTTTTCACTTACCTGATACATATCCCTGAGGATTTTAAAGGACTCAATCACCGGCAGGGACCACCACAGTTGCGTGCGCTGCCCAAACACTACGCCGATGTTCTGCGCGTTTGCGGTGCGGTTCTTGTAAGGAACCTTGCCGTTAACCAGAATCTCGCCGCTCGTCGGCTCGAGCACGCCGGTCATCATTTTAATGGTGGTGCTTTTGCCCGCACCGTTGGGGCCGAGGTAGCCGACAATTTCCCCCTGCTCAATGTCGAGGGAAATGTCGCTGACGGCTTTTACAATGTTGTAATCACGCGAGAAAAGGTCACGAAGGCTGCCCTTTAACCCTTCCCGATGGTTTAACACCTTAAATTCTTTGCTTACATGGCTGAGTGAAAGTACCTTTTCCAAACCGAATCTTCCTTTTTCATCACGAATTCATTCATCATAGAGAGCATTCATTGCAGGTTTGCCTTGCCGCGCCCAAGGCATCGCCCAGTTATTGGTAAATAGAAATGAATATACTTTATAATAACAATAGCGGCTCATAAAATCAATAGAAAACCCTAAAAATCGAACATTTATTCGAAAACTTAACAGGTTCAGTTTTCGTCGATTAAAAAAGCAGGCAGTCCGGCAAAAACCGGGCTGCCTGCTTTGTGCGCAAATATAATCGTAATAGGAAACATCTTGTAATATTGGTCCAGATGCATTTAAAAAGAGAGAAGCGAAATATTTATATAGATAATTACTAAAATGGTGGTTAAACATTATAACCATATCAAAAGAGTATCGACCTCGGGTACAGGACACACGTCCTGTACTCATTTTCATTTTTTAGGCAAGAAAACTGGAAGTTATTGCAACCCCGCATATGACGGAACAAATGCAAACCACCGGATAAAATAACGCGTGAGGAGGTGACGATGTTTTCAGAAAGTACAAATTACTTTTAAATAGAAAGGTGACCTTGATGAAAAAGAAGTTTGTAACAAGCTTAGTCGTTTTAACTCTCCTTTGTTCCGTGAGCGCAACCGCCTTTGCGGCAACCGATAACTCCGTTACACCCGTCGGTGTGTCTGCAAGCAGTGAAGTAGGCGCAAACAAAAAGCAGCTGACGCCGGAACAGAAAGCCCAGTTTGAAGCCAAAAGGCAAGAAATGATGCAAAAAATGCAGGACGCGCAAAAGAAATGGGCAGCCATGACCGATGCGCAGAAAAATGAAATTTACGACCTAATGGACAAGCAAATCGACGCCAAACTGCAAACCATTGACAAGCTTTCGGCGAGCGGTGTCATCGACAAAGACACCGCCGATAAAATGAAAGCCAAGTTAACCGAGCGAAAAGCGCAAATGCGCACATCGGGCGAAATGCCCATGTTCGGCGGCGGAAAATGGGCTCATAAGAAATAAATCTGTTTTATTGCAAGATTATAATTGGTTAACAGAGGCAATTTAAAAGTTTAATCTGTCAGATATACGAAAAAAGCAGTCCAGCAAAAGCTGAACTGCTTTTTTCGTTCGAGTGACAAGACTTGGGTAGTGTAGTACAAGTCCGCGTTCCGCGAGTCCCTCAATTTACTTATCTGAAAAAATGACATTGCCCTTTCTTCGTACTTGCGCTGAGTTCAAGCCCTAATTTATATGGCTGCCGTCAATGAGATTGTAGAAAGGAACAGGTCACTCATTGAACATCCACCGTCACGCTGGACTTGAATTCCAGGGTGAATTTGTCAGTGATGCGTTTTTCTGTTTATCCCGCCTAGCACTGTTTTGATTTACATTTATTAAGGCTATTCCAAGCATTTCCATTAAGTGTATATGTATAATGTCTATATTGATAGCAAACTAGTTTTGTTTATTGTACAATATAAACACTAAATAATGAAAAGGGCAAACCCACCGAAAAGCGGGGACGCAAAGCCACGGGTCTAAAGTTTTTACCATGACGGCCGGGCTACCATTGCTGCATAGCCATGGTACATGATCCCATGGCTTTTTAATATATTCCCCAAATTCCTTAAAGGAGATGATACAATGTCCGAAATACTGGCAGAAATTGTTCAGAACGAGGAGGATACACAGCACGGCAAGTTCCTTACATTTGCTCTTGGAGAGGAGGTGTATGGTATTGAAATTAAGTTTGTTACCGAGGTAGTGGTAATGCAAAAGATCAGCGATATTCCAGAGTCTCCGAACTATGTAAAAGGAATTATCAATCTACGGGGCAAGATCATACCAGTAATTGACATGAGACTTAAATTAAAAAAAGATTCTACGCAATATACCGGCCGAACCTGTATTGTGGTGATTGACATTCAAGCGCTCATATTCGGCCTGATTGTTGACAATGTGGATGAAGTTATTATGATCCCCGATACCTCCATCGTACCGCCCCCAAGTTATAAAACTGGATTTCAAAACCGTTATATCAAGGGCATTGGCAAGGTAAATGAGGAAGTCAGGCTTCTGATTGACTGCGAATGCTTTTTCAAAAATGATGAACTACAAGCCGTATCCCAGACAAGTGAAAGCCATATGACGTCGTGCCAAATATCATTTTAGAATAACACCACTAAATAACGGAGGCTTAAATTTTGGAAAATAGTAAAAAGAAATCAACTCAAAACATTATAGCAAGAGACATTTTAATCAACTTCATATTGGCATTTCTGGCATCGGTAGTGTTTGCAATTGCAGAACTCTTAATCTTTCAGTCCACAAATATAATGATTTTCAGAGCAGCTTCGGCAGTGGTTTTTGTTGCAGCAGATAGCGCGGTACTTGTGGTTTTAATTAAGCGCACGAAAAAAATGGTCAAGACAAAAATAGATGAGCTTATGAATAAAAACGAGCAATTCGAAGGTATTTTAGATGCTCTGCCATTCCCAGTACATGTTACAGACAATAATATGATGTGGACATATATGAATAAGGCGTTTGAAAATACGATAGTTAGCAGCGGCGCTGTAAAAGACCGTCAATCTGCGTATGGCCTGCCGTGCAGCAACGCGGGTGCAAATATCTGTAACACCGAGAATTGCGGCATCCGTCAGCTCAGAGAGAAAAACAAGGCGGAAACATTTTTTGACTGGGGTGGTGCGAAAAACAAGCAGGATACCGCAGTCGTTAAGGATCATTCGGGAAATGCCATTGGATATGTAGAAATAGTCACCAATCTTACAGCAATATTGACGGTCAACGAATATACCAAAAATGAGATTGAGCGTCTTTCAAATAATCTTGATTTGATTTCAAACGGAGACCTTAACGTTGACCTTAAGATCGCTCCGGCAAACCAACATACACAAGAAATCAGCGAACTTTTTGCAAAATGCAACGACAGCCTCAAAAAAGTGAAGAATTCTATCAACATGTTGGTATCGGATGCAGATATGCTTTCAGTTGCTGCAGTAGAAGGAAGGCTTTCCACCCGTGCTGACGCGACCAAGCATCAGGGTGATTTTCGCAAGGTTGTTGACGGCGTCAATCATACACTTGATGCTGTGATTGGGCCATTGAATGTAGCAGCAGATTATGTTGATAAAATCAGTAACGGAAATATACCGGAAAAGATTACTGATAACTATAACGGGGACTTCAACATTATTAAGAATAATCTTAATACCTGCATTGATGCGGTCAACCTGTTAGTATCAGATGCAACCATGCTTTCAGTTGCTGCTGTTGAGGGAAGGCTTTCCACTCGCGGCGACTCATCCAAACATCAAGGTGATTTCCGTAAAATTGTTGAAGGGGTCAATCAAACGCTTGACTCAATCGTTACGCCACTCAATGAGGCAGACCATGTTCTCGGGAAAATGGCCATGAATGACTACACTACAAAGATGTCGAATAATTACAAGGGAGACCTTGAAAAACTTGGCAATGCGATCAATGGTGTTCATGAGAGGCTGATTGCCATTGAACAAATCGTAATTCATGTGGGCGCAGGTGATTTAAGCGACATTGAGCGTCTCGAAAAAATTGGTAAACGCTCTGAAAATGATAGTATTGCACCATCGCTGCTGTTAATGACGAAGTCTATACGCAACCTGATCGACGAGTCGGATATGCTTGCATCAGCCGCAATTGCTGGGAATTTAGGCAAAATAGGCGACGAGAGCATCTTCCAGGGCGGGTATCGGAAGATTATAAACGGCATAAATCGGTTAAATGCTGCGATTGTTGCACCGCTTAATGAGGCTTCCACAGTGCTGCAGAAGTTTGCTTCCGGCGACCTGACTGTAGAAATGACCGGCGAATATCAGGGTGAATATAACACAATTAAAACTTCGCTGAACAATGCGCTTGCCGCATTTAACGAGCTGCTCAGTGAGATCAATACCGCAGCCTCTCAGGTTTCATCCGGTGCCTCTCAGGTTTCCAACGCAAGTCAATCATTGTCTACCGGTGCTGCGGAGCAGGCAAGCTCTGTGGAAGAGCTGACATCTTCCGTCACTGAAGTTGCATCGCAAACAAAACAAAATGCGACAAACGCGACACAGGCGAGCGATCTGTCCACAACTGTGAAGGAAGAAGCCGCGCGAGGCAACGAGAAAATGACTAAGATGCTAGACGCGATGAGCGAAATCAATGAATCATCAGCCAACATTTCAAAAATCATCAAGGTCATTGATGATATTGCTTTCCAAACCAACATTCTTGCACTCAACGCCGCGGTGGAAGCGGCAAGAGCCGGTCAAAATGGCAAAGGCTTCGCCGTTGTAGCCGAAGAAGTCCGTAACCTCGCGGGTAAGAGTGCACAGGCTGCAAAAGAGACAACATCACTGATAGAGGGATCCATAAACAAAGTGGAGATAGGCACGAAAATTGCAAACGAAACGGCCAATATGCTGGGCATAATCGTCGAAAGCGCCCAAAAGTCAGCCGCTTTGGTCAGCGACATCGCAACTGCATCCACTGAGCAGGCAGCTGCCATCGCTCAAATTGATCAGGGCCTCATGCAGGTTTCAACAGTAGTACAGACGAATTCCGCGACTTCGGAAGAAAGCGCCGCTTCCAGTGAGGAATTATCTGGTCAGGCGAACATACTCATGGAGATGGTCGGAAAGTTCAAACTCAAAAATTCTTTATCGGGGATTTCGGGGAATACAGCTGAAAGCCTGCGAAAAATCACAAGTTACGATAAGTCATCACAATCTACCAACAATGCGGGCAAGCGTGAAATTATATTTCCCGAAAAATTGAGCAAATACTAAGGATGTCCTACATACAAACCAAAGCCCGTTGTCAGTTTTATCTGATGGCGGGCTTTTTACATACACGCTCATAAAAACAGATGATTTAAAGAAAGCAGGTAGAAACCCATGAAAAAGCCTGAGATTAAAAGAATATTCCAGAACTTGACGGAAAAGAAAAAAAGGTGCCCTTGTAAATAACCGAGGCACTGCGGATGTGTTTCCGGCTGCACTAATACTTATGAAGATGACATATATAAACCTCCAAGTTGGTGTAAAAAAAGCATCAACTTGGAGGGCAAATGTAAGAGGCTTCCCAAAAAAGAAATTTCCTATTAAAAACGCGATGATTTCAGCTAGAAATAATCTGTACTGAGAGAGCACTGGTTTGTGGTGGTATGCTCATCGTCTGAAACGATTGTCGCTCTATCCTTACAGTTTGACCAGGGCGAATGGAATTTAAGGTTATCCGATTACCTCGTCTATCTCTCAATTTCGTTGTATTGCTAATGTTATATTGCATTTGCCGATTTGGGTCATTTGGGTTTCCAGTTAAAATATATCCAAAACCAGAATTTTGACCAACATTTATTACTCGTCCCTCTTCTATCAAAGAGGATACGTTTTCTTTAACAATCACGATGCTTGATGCCCTTGCTTGTGGTGGATTGCTTCCCGACATGTTTGAAGAAAATCTTGCGTTAACAACCATACC
>JAUZPT010000173.1 GCA_030705745.1 Bacillota bacterium
TAACATAACCTGATGCTCCGTTGAAAGAAACACTATACCAATCTCCAATCCGACTGTTTGAAGTAATTAGCGTATCCTTTGGGATAACTGCGAGATTCGCGTAGATATTTCCATAAGATAAGTACATATTCGCATCAACCTTCGCCTTAAAAGCCGTTTGCGGAAATGATTCAACAGGTTTCGAATTTACATCGATACTTTTTACGTAAAGAAGCTGATCGCCAAAAGATACCTGAAACCATGTTTCTCCTAGGCTATTGATGGCTTTCTTTACAGAAGAAAAACCATTATTCGACGCAACGGTTGTAACTTCTTTTTTACTGGAATCTGGAGTTGAATATAAATTGGCAGATTTATTTGTGAAAAAAATAGTTTCAGCCATATCATTTGTGTAATAGGTTACATCATTATTTTTTGTAAAGTCTTTCATGTAAACGTAGCCGGATACTCCATTAAAGGTAACTCCATACCAATCCCCAATTTTTTTTGTTGAAGAAACGGTCGTTCCTTTAGGGAGGGGCATGAGTTTTTTATGGGAGGTTCCATAAGAAGCATATAAAAACGAGTCTACATTCGCTGTAAATCTTGTACTGACGAAGGACGAGAAAGGACGGGAGCTCACATCCGTGCTTTTCAAGTAGAGTATTTTTCCTTGAAAGGACACTCGGTACCAAGTTTGACTAGTGCTATTGACCACTTTTTGCGAGGATGAAAAACCAGTATTGCCTGAAATCTTGTAAACTTCCTTCTTTTTCGTATTAGGTGTGGAATAAAGTTTGGTTGTATTTTTTGTAAAATAATAAGTCGTGGGTGTAGTAATGTATTGAGTGTTTTCCTTTAAGTTAGCCCCGTTCACCCAACCAATCTTTGAAAGTGTTTTTCCTCTTATGCTGATTTTTAAAGAAACTTTGTACCAGCTTCCTTTTCTTTCAGTAGAAATCATCTTTTGGTTTTTTGGAATAGGGAATAGTGCCTTGAAGTTGGTCCCGGCATTCGAACGCAAACTCGTCGCCCTAGTAGTTATAAAAGTTGTACTAATCATTTTTGTCGTGCTTGACGCTGTGGGTGCAGCTCCAAAAGCTTCAAAGGGAATGACCGCTGACGCTGTCAAAATGCTGGCTGATAAAATAAGAACCTTACCGAAATTCTTCACTTGCTCACCATTCCTTTTATAGTTTCATAAAAAAATCTTCTTTTAATCTTGTATAAGACAATTTGCAATCTATTAAAAACATTGGAAAACATGAAATAATAAAATAAATAATAACATAAATTGCCTAAATATATGACAAGCAAGTTAGTAGACTATCTATAATTATAATGTTATTTAGGTTTCTGTTATATATCATATTTGTAAATTTCATAGCATTTGTAACACAATTAGCAAGCCTTTGAAACATAACTGTAACACTAGTGTGTTATTTTTTATATAACGATAGACAAAGGAGACTTGAATCGTGAAAAAACTTTTAATAGGTTTCAGTTCAATTCTATTACTATTATTTGGAAGTGCAACAGGTGCATTTGCATCATCAAATACATATAACGTAAAAAGTAAAGATACATTATTCGGTATTGCAAAATCCAACAGAGTGTCTGTGAAGGATTTAATAAGGTGGAATCATCTTACATCCGATAACCTTGCTATTAATCAAGTATTGATTGTTTCGAGCTCAGCTTCCAATACAGTGCCTAAACCGTCCCCAGCAACAAAAGGGGTTAAAACATTAACGGTAACTGCAACCGCCTATACGGTTAGCTGCCAAGGCTGCAGAGGTATTACTTCTTTAGGAATTAATTTGAAGAAAAACCCGAATCTAAAAGTTATATCTGTTGATCCACATTTAATCAAATTGGGCACGAAAGTATATGTTGAAGGTTACGGTTACGCGATTGCCGGGGACAAAGGCAGAGCAATAAAAGGAAATATTATAGATGTCTTCATTCCCTCGCAAAAAAGAGCATTAAATTGGGGAAGAAAAACGGTTAAAGTGACGATATTAAACTAACATTTATTGTGACAAACAATTATAGACCAAAAAGCTTGAATCCCTTGGATTCAAGCTTTTATTTTTATAAAAGACACTGTTAAGAAAGAGAAGTTTAATTATTTAAAATTTCTAAATATATTGACTTTTATTTTTTCATGTCATACAATTTTTTTTATAAACATTTCTATTTTAATTAAATATGAATCTCTTATCCAGAGAGGCGGAGGGACTAGGCCCTATGATGCCCGGCAACCATCAAGATAATTCTTGAAAAGGTGCTAATTCCTGCAGGTAGTTTACCTGAAAGATAAGGGGAGGAGTATAGCCCTCTTCTTAGGAAGGGGGCTTTTCATTTGCCCCACTGCATGATTTCATCATCCATCAAAAAAATTCCTCAGTTAAACTGCCGTCATTTTTGTGAAAATCTAATATAAGGGTGTGGAATTATGAAGGTGTTGAAAATCGCTCTACTTGGATTTGGAACGGTGGGAGAAGGTGTATATCGAACGATACAGTCTCACGGAGTTCGATTGGAGGAAGTGTTGGGCAAAAAAGTAGAAGTAGTAGCCGTTTTAGTTCGGGATAAGGAAAAGGCGCGAAATATATCCAAAGATTTGCTTCTTACTACCGATTTTGACGAAATTTTAAATATCCCGCAACTGGACATTGTCATGGAAGCCATTGTCGAAAAGGAACCCGGTTTTACGTATTTAAAGAAGGCTATTCAAAAAGGATGCCATGTGATTACGGCAAATAAAGAAATGTTTGCTCATCACGGAAAGGAATTATTGGAGCTCGCGGAACAGCATTATGTTTCAGTCGGATTTGAGGCAACCGTGGCGGGCGGCGTTCCAATAATCCAAACGCTTCGGCAGCTTCTGAATGTGAACCGTATAAATAAAATACAGGGCATTTTAAATGGTACATCGAATTTCATCCTTTCCGAGATGAGAGAAAAAAAGCAATCCTTTGCAGATGCATTGCATTTAGCACAGGAAAAAGGCTATGCGGAAAATGATCCGAGTAACGATGTTGAAGGGACGGATGCATTTTATAAATTAGTTATTTTAAGCAAAATTGCTTTTGGCCAACAGCTTGATTGGAGTGACATCAATGTTGCCGGCATAACGAAGATTACGAGTGAACTTGTCGAAGAAGCGGAAGAGCTCGGCTTACGATTTAAACATATTGCTTCTGTGGAACAGGAAAATGGAAAGCTAAAAGGCTCCGTAAAGCCTATCCTCGTTGGCAGGTCGCATCCTTTCTATCATATTGAGGGTGTTGAAAATGCGGTTAATGTGGAGGGGGATATTGTTGGGAGCATCACGTTGCAAGGGCCAGGCGCCGGGATGTTCCCAACCGCAAGTGCAATGCTTGAAGATTTAGGGCAGCTGTCGAAAATTTCCAAACAATACGACTCTAAATCGTTCTCAGTGAAAACGAACAAAGAAACAAGACGTGCAGCAGAATATTGGCTTATATGTAATGTAAAAAAGAAACTGTTACATCCTGCTATTGAAAATGTGGAACGTCTCAAGAATGGAACCTCCATTATTAATGCAGATGAAAAGGTTGTTGAAAAGGTAAGGGAACAGTATCCAGGCATGGAATATTTCAAAATTATTGGAGGCTATAATGAAATTAATAGGTCAGGGTCAACATCTCTGACGGCCACCTTATAATATTTAACGAAAATAGCGCGCATTTTTTGCGCGCTATTTTGCTTCGATTGCATTAACAAAATCGATGAGCATTTTTTGATACAAATACACTGATTCACATTCAACATATTCTTCATCACCATGCCAATTTGCCCCGCATGGCCCGAATTCAATAGCAGGAATTCCAAGTTTCGCAAAAAATACAGTATCCGCCGTTCCGTGCTGGCCAAAGAACTTTGCACTTTTCCGAGTGTGTTTCTCCACAATCGGACCGAGCATGGCAAGGAAGGGATGGTCAATCGGAGTATCGATTGGTTCTGCAGTCATCTTGACGATAATATTCCCTTCTCCAAGCTTCTCGATTTGCTCCAGTATATTTTCCTTGTTTTGCCCAGGCAAGAACCGAATGTCAATACACAGGAGGCATTCATCGGGAACTATGTTATAAGCAATGCCAGCCTGAATTTTGGCAAGGTTAATCGAAGGACATAAATAGTAGCTTGTACTTTCTTTTGAGAAAGGCAATTCAAGAATTTGTTCATAAAGGCGATATGCTTTTTCAATGGCATTGATCCCCTCCCAAGGCCTGCTTCCATGGGCAGATTTTCCTTTAATGTTAATATCGAGTCTAAGAACTCCTTTGGCTTGATGGGCAATGCCTAGCTGGGTTGGTTCTGAACAAATGACAAAATCGCCAAGAAACCCGTTTTTAGCTAGGTAACCAGAGCAATTGACTCCTCCAATCTCCTCGTCCGTAACGATTTGAAGCTGAATCTTTGTCTTTAAATCCTGATTCTTTAACGCCACCATCGCACACATCATGGCAGCAACTCCGGCTTTCATATCGGCTGAACCTCGACCATACAGCCTTCCATCCATCTCGATGGGAATAAATTGATTAGGCTGCCCGCTAACTACATCAACATGGCCATTAAAGATGACGGTTTTATCTCCATATCCAATTTCACAAACAATCATTTTAAAGCCATTGTTTTCTAACTTTATGATCGGAAGTCCTTGCCCTTCCAGCCATTCTCCGCAATAATCTGCTGCTCGATTGGCCCCTTCCTTTGTGGAACTATCAATGGAAATGAGTTTTTTGAGTAATTCAATCACCATTGGTGTAATTGCCTCCTTTTTTTCTTGTTTATTAATATATAGTATCAAAAATAAGCGTCGAGGTGGTTTAATAGATATATATTTTAGGTTATCCACAAACTTACCCACATAAAATTATGCATTTACAAAGTATTCCACAAGTTTATCCACATTGCCCACAAGGGAACTTGCAAATTCCGCAAGAATTTATACACATTTAAGGTTTCGATCGAGAGCTTTTATAACGGGTTTCTTTTTAATTTATCCCCGTTATCCCCATTATCCACAATAACTGTATGAAAGAAGATTCCTTTAACCACTATTAGTAATATAAATACCTTTAAAAAGCTGTTCACATACTTTTCAAATTTCTAACATTAATACGTTAATAAATTTTGAAAGTCGTTGTTTAAGGGATTGCTTAAGCATATATTAAAAGTGTAGAGAGGGTAGTAAAATTATTTCCTTACAAACTCTCCTTGCAAAGAGAATCGGCTCAGCTGGCTGAATATCCTTACCTCGTTGGAAAAACATTGTTGGTCATCATTCTTTCTTGTGCAATTTTAAAAAAAATTGGGAGATGATTCAAATGAGATGGTGGAAAACCCCTCTAGCAGCAGTTGTTTGGACAGTGGTTAGAATTTGGTTAGGCTTGCAGTGGATCGAAGCGGGTTGGGGGAAATTAACTGGTGGTTTTGATGCTGGCGGATTTTTAAAAGGAGCCATAACCCAGTCAACAGGTGCACATCCAGCAGTACAAAGCTGGTATTCAGCTTTTCTTGAACACTTTGCGCTTCCAAATGTACAACTTTTCAATGTGCTTATTCCTTATGGAGAGTTCTTAATTGGCCTAGGTTTAATTCTTGGTTTAGCGACAATTCCAGCACTGGTGGCCGGAGCATTCATGAATTTGAACTTTATGCTTGCTGGGACTACAAGTACTAATCCAATTCTCTATACACTGGCAATCATTCTATTATTTGTGGGTACCTCAGCATATTGGTTTGGTCTTGATCGATTCGCCGTACCTTTCTTGAAACCCTATTTTAAAAAAGGTAACAACAATCAGGAAAATCATTCAAATGAATTAAACCGACACTGATTGATGTAAAACAGGTTCTAAGCCGCAAATACTGATGGCAAAACCTCTTATTAGAATCCTGTACCATAACTCTTTCCATACCCCTTATATTTATATGTAAAAGAAGCAGGAAACCCTGCTTCTCAGGCTGTCGAAAAACATTCGGCAGCCTTTTATTTTATTTGTTTTATTTATCAAATCACCGCGTTAATATGTTATTGTTTTATTAGAAATTACCTCATTAAGCAGGTCTGTTGATTTGCGCTCCAGGTGCGAGCGGTTCGCGGGCGTGCCGGAGAGCCTCCTCGTCGCTTCGCTCCTGCGGGGTCTCTCCTGACCCGTATTCCCGCAGGAGTCTTCGCACCTTCCGCTCCAATCAACAGAGTTTTTTTCACTAAAGACCGTCTGTTCAACGAATATATAATTAAAAATAAGTGGTGAATTGAATGTTTAAACCAAAAGAGTCTGACCAAATTGAATATGAATTTGTTTCAATTGATGAATTGGTAGCTGCTGATCATCTGCTTCGTTTGATTAATAAATTTATCTATTTTTCGTTTCTTCTTGAAAAGGTCAGGTTAAATCGCTTACCTAAATCAGGAAAAATGCTTTATAAATTTAGGAAGGAGAAAATTGA
>JAUZPT010000174.1 GCA_030705745.1 Bacillota bacterium
ATCTTGATTTAACACTGCGTAAGCCCTAGCGGCTGCTTCATAGGCATATCCGATATAGAAAGGGGCGAGATTCGCTTGTACACTCACATCAACGCATTGTTTGGCATAACGGAGGGCTGTTTCTCCCTGTCCGACTACAGCATACACACGTGCAAGTTGCCAGTAACCAATTGAGATATTTTGGGCAGTATGATCTTCCACCTGGCCCCAATGCCAAAAAGAACTATGGCTAAGGTGGATCATTTGTTCATCCTCTTCAAATGTGCGACTTTCCTGATCAAGAAAGTCCCACACTTTATTAAAGTAGGAAACAGCTAATTGTTTATGTGAAAATGTTTGGTTTTCCTTTGTTTCGTTCATCATGTCATTCTCCTTTAATTATTCGAAAATTGATGGTTATACAGCGCTACTTTATAGGGGAAGAGTTCAGCGGTCATCACATTCCCGGCGACAGCAGGGTCTTTTTCCATCAACGAACGCGCCTCTTCTTCAGAATCGACTTGAAGGATAACAATCCCGAAGGTCGAAGCGTCAAAGTTTTGTGTCCGTCCTGCCATGATCAATTTATTTTCCTCCAATAGCACCTCTAATGCTTCAAAGTGTTCTTGGACAATTTTGTTTTCTTTTTCAGTCCAGTTTTTTTCGTCAACCAGATTAGGCATTAGCCTCAATTTGTATAAATATTGTTTTTTCTCCAAGCAGCAAACATCCTTTGCTAGTGTAGTACTTACTAATTCTCTTATTTTAATAAAATCCCTTTTTATATCATCATATTGCATAAATTTCGTAGGATTATAATTCAAATTTTTTCTAAGCATCATCTAATTTATATGGATGGAATTAAGTACTATATCAGATATTTATTTTCATCTATTTGGGTAAAGTATAAATAGAATGTGTGAAAAAAGGAGAGTTTGTATTGAAAAAAGACCATACGATTCAGCAGGCGGTCCTGCAAAAAAAAATGGATAATCAAGAAAAAGGGGAAACGTCAAAGCTTGCTTGGTGGCAGCTTTCTTTGATTGGAATAGGATCCATCATTGGGGCAGGTTTTTTCTTAGGTACAGGTTTATCAATCAAAACAGCTGGCCCTGCTATTATACTCAACTATTTAATAGGAGGAATTACTGCATTTATTGTTTTTAGTGCACTTGCGGAAATGACCGTTGCCGATCCAGAGCCAGGTTCTTTTCGAACCTATGCAAAAAATGCTTTCGGGAATTCAATGGGATTTGTTTCAGGGTGGATGTATTGGTTATCTGGTGTTTTTATCATGTCAAGTGAGGCTGTGGCACTTGGAACCTTTACTCAATACTGGTTTCCTCATATTCCGTTGTGGATTTTTACGGTTGCTTACGCGGGGGCAGCATTTGGAATCAATCTTCTCGGTGTGAAAAATTTCGGCAAAATTGAGTCAACCTTTGGCATAATCAAATTAGCCACACTTGTCATTTTTGTTTTTTTCGGCCTCTTATTATTAGTTCATTTTATATCTCCCCAAGCAGTTTCATTAAGAGGAGTTAGTGATCTTAGGCACTTTATGCCAACGGGAATAAAAGGAATGTGGTCAGCATTAATCTTTGTATTTTTTTCTTTTGGAGGGATTGAAATCGTTGGAATCGCTTCGTCTGAATTAAAAAATAGAAACGAAGTTCCAAAGGCAGGTATCGGCATGTTGCTTGCCCTTGTTTCCGTGTATATTTTGTCTATTTTCTTTGTTTTATATATGGTTTCATGGACGGATATTAACGAATCAAAAAGCCCATTTGTTACGGCGTTATCCATTTTTCACATCCCCTATATCGGTTCGATATTCAACATCATCATTATTAGTGCTGCTTTTTCAACAATGGTGGGAGCACTTTTTTCGGTTACCAACATCATGGTTTCTTTAGCTGAAGATGGTGATGCACCTAAAGCCATAGCTAAAAAGAGCAAGAAAGGAACTGCTTTTAAAGCATTGTTTCTAACAGGGTTCGCACTAGCAGTGTCCCTTACATTATCATTTGTATTACCAGGAAAAATATATGAATATATCACGACTGCTGCAGGCGTGATGATGATTTTAAACTGGACAACCATTTTATCTTCGCAAATTAAATTGAGGAAAGGAAATAATCAAAACGTTAACCATTATAAAATGTTTGGTTATCCCTTCACCTCATATGCTGGAATAGTATTGATTTTATTGGGAGTTTCAGGGGGATTATTACGGGCAACACAAAGAATGGGCGTCTTTATTAGCCTTGGTTTAATTTGCATAATATTCTTAAGCTACTTTTTTATAGTGAAAAAAAGAAGATTTTTTGATAAATAGTAATAAAAAAGCTGCATCAATTACATTGATGCAGCTTTCACAAATAAAAGGCAGCTCCTATCCTGATGGAGCTGTCTTTAAATTTTTGTAATTCACAACAATGATGTATTATTTATACATAAGAAAGCAATTCATCTATCGTTATTTCTTTATGAACAATATGAGGTTTTGTTCTATCATATGAATCTACCGTATATGGAAAATAAATACATAACAAAATCCCCTGATTTTTGATATGATAAAAATTGTTTTTAAAAATTTACCTACTTGTTTAGTGTTTCGTCACAGGAGGAATTCCATGGATCGATTGTTACAATTAAATACGATTTTTATCAGTATTGTTATAGAAGCAGTGCCTTTTATTGTAGTAGGTGCATTGGTTTCTGCACTGATTGAAGTTTTCGTTTCTGAAGATACGATTGTTCGAATCATGCCTAAAAATCGATTTTTATCTGTTATAACTGCTAGTTTAATAGGTGCGTTATTCCCAGGTTGTGAATGCGGGATTGTTCCCATTGCTTCACGGTTAATTAAAAAGGGGTTGCCTTTATCGTCAGCCATTTCATTTATGCTTTCTGCTCCTATTATTAACCCGATTGTTTTATTTGCTACATTTATTGCATTCGGCGATAGTTGGAAAATGGTTTGGTACAGAGCAGGTTTGGCGATTGGCGTATCGATTTTAGTCGGGTTCATCCTATCTTTTTTTGTTAAGGAAAGCCAATTGAAAATCAATCATGATGAACATGTACACGACCATTCTCATCAAAATACCAAACAAAAACTGATAAGTGTCATCACCCATACGATTGATGAATTTTTAAGTGTAGGAAAATTTCTTGTTATGGGTTCATTAATTGCTTCAGCAATGCAAGTTTATATTCCAACGAATATCCTTGTCACATTAGGCCATACAAAAGTAACAGCTTCTTTAATTATGATGGCTTTAGCATTCATTTTATCGATTTGTTCAGAAGCGGATGCTTTTGTAGCTTCTAGTTTTCGAAATAGTTTTGCCCAATCCTCAATTGTAGCTTTTTTAGTTTTTGGGGCAATGGTAGATATCAAAAACTTACTGATGATGTTCGGTTCCTTTAAACCGAAATTTGTTATTCTTTTAGTTTCATTAATTTCATCATTGGTGTTCATTGGTTCACTTCTTTTGTAAAGGATGATTGATAATGTATAGAGTCATTATTTTACTGCTTTTTACGAACTTATTTTTTATGTTGCACTCTACAGGAGACATTTCAAAATATATCAACATGAAATATTCCTTTCTTTCTTATAGCATGATATTCGTCTTATTTTTCTTAACAATCGCTGAAGGGATTCGGTGGTACGTTTCTGATAAAAAGAAAGAAACGGAACATGACGGATGTGACTGCCATCACGACCATACACACGAAAAAAAGAAAGTGTCTACCGGAAAAAAAATAAAAAAATTCTTATCCTACACTTTTGTGTTAATACCTGCTCTTTCAGGTGTTATTTTACCTGTTGCTACCCTTGATTCAAAATTAGTGGATGCTAAAGGGTTCCAATTCCCTACGTTAGAAGATTCAAAAGACCAATATGGAATGCATCAGGTTCTTAATCCTGATATGAGTCAGTTCATGGGGAAAGATGCCTTTTTAGATTTAGTTACGAAAGAATCGAAGTCCTATAAAGCCACTGACCAGATAACGTTGACGGATGAAGATTATTTAAAAGGGTTGGAAGTCATTTATAATTTTTCGGGAGATTTCGCAGGGAAAACTCTAAGCATGAAGGGATTCTCCTATAATGGACCTAGCCTGAATTCCAATCAAGTTTTTTTACTTCGATTTGGGATCATTCACTGTGTGGCGGACTCTGGGGCGTTTGGCTTAATGATTCAATTTCCTAACAACATTCATATTCCAAATGACCAGTGGTACCAGGTAACGGGAAAAATGGATACGGTGTATTATCAACCTTTTAAATTGAAAATTCCTGTCTTAAAAGTGACTAGTTACAAAACCATTAACACACCGAAAGACCCTTATGTCTATCGAAACAGTTTTAATTAGTAGGGGGCGTACCAACAAAACGCGGAAAAACATACGCCAAGTATGAGATGGAAAAAGCCGATAATCCCTACAGCTAAGGAATTATCGGCTTTTTTTAGTTTCCAAAATGTATTTTTCAGTTGTTAAGTCAATTTGCTTTGGTTTTTTGGGAAAGAGATTTCTATTTTTGTTCCTTTTCCGGTCTGGCTTGAAACAAACACTTTCCCATGGTGTTTTTCAATAATCCAATGGGCAATCAAAAGACCGAGCCCCGTCCCTTCGGAAATCGTTCTTGCCTTGTCACTTTGGTAAAAACGATCAAAGATTCGCGGGATTTCGTCTTCGCTAATTCCAATTCCATTGTCCTCGACCGTCACGAATATATGTGAATGGGATTGGTAGCAGGATAGTCCAATCTTTCCCCCCGCAGTTGTGAACTTAATCGCGTTATCCAGCAAAATAACGATTAGCTGGTGAATGCGCTCTTTGTCGGCTGTAAACAAAACAGGAGCTGGAATAGCAAGTGAAATTTCTTTCTCTTGGTAGGAAGATATCTCTTCATAATGGCTTGTTATTTCTGCTAGCATTTTGTCCAATTGAAATGTTTGCTTTTTCATTTCGATTTGATTGGAGTCCGAACGGGCCAACGTCAATAAATTTGAAACCAGCTTAGATAAGCGTCGCGACTCATTTGAGATCGCGGAAATATCAAGAATTCTTTCTTCAATCGAGGCGGATGGGGAGCGGAATAAAATATCCGTTTTTGCCTGAATGACCGCTAATGGAGTTCGCAGCTCATGAGAAGCGTCGGTGACAAATTGCTGCTGTTTGGCCCAAGCTTCTTTAATAGGGATGAGTGCTCGCCCTGCAAGAAAATAACCAGAAGCAATGGCAGAAAGAATCGCAAAGCTGCACGCCGAAATAATAATCATTAATAGCCTATCCAAAAATTCTTTTTCTGAGTTGATGTTTCTTATGACCTGAACGGTTATCGGACCAAAGCCGGTATCTACTTTTATTGCAAAATATCGATAGGCATAATTCGCTATTTGAATATCAGTAAGCTTGCTCAATACCTTTGGAAGAACCTTTTTTTCATTTGTCTTAAAGCGCTCAGCCTCAGGATTCCGGTCGAGAAGCAGTGTGTCTTTTTGCCAAAGCAAGACCATAATCCGTGGGTCATGAAAAAATCTTCGTCCCCTTGGTACTTGATCACCATTTCCCTGGTCAGGAAGATGTGCAGCTGCAATCAGAGACTGATTTACATCTTCATATAACCGATGCTGGGTATAAAAATAAAGAATTCCTCCGAGTATACTGATTAAAATGGCAAAAACGAGAGAATTAATTAGGGTTAAACGATTATGCGTTTTGCGAAACATTCCATCACCCCGTCGTTTCTTTAAGCATATAGCCAACTCCGCGAACTGTTTTTATATCTGAATGATAACCAAACGGCTCCAATTTTTTACGTAAATGGTGCATGAAAACTTCGACGATGGCAATGGTTGTATCTGAATCGAATCCCCAAACACGATCATAAATTTGTTCTTTTGTTAAAATGGCTCCTCGGTTTTGAATTAAATACTCGAGAAGTTCATATTGTTTCAATGTAAGCTTAAGTTGCTCATTATCTATTGTTATATCTTTATCTTTTCCAAATAACTCAATTCCTCGGTATTGAATCGTTTGCTGCGTTGTTAAGCTTCCGCTTCTCCTTAATAGAGCCCGAATCCGGGCCTTTAATTCTGCAGCCTGAAACGGCTTGACCAAGTAATCATCGCCTCCAAAGTCGAGGCCTTTCACTCGATCTTCAAGTGAGTCTCTTGCGGTCAAAAATAATACAGGGGTATGGATGCCCTCTGCCCTTAATGTTTGAAGAAGCTCAAAACCGTTCATACCCGGCATCATTACATCAAGAATAATGGCATCATATATGTTTTGTCGGCCATAGAAGAGGCCATCCTCTCCATTATCCGCCTGATCCACTTCAAATTCATCAGCCAATAGCTGTACGATGGAATTCAAAAGAGTCAAATGATCTTCCACTACTAATAAACGCATTGTTTCAACTCCTTTTTAGACAACGGATTAATATAGAAAACAAAGCGG
>JAUZPT010000175.1 GCA_030705745.1 Bacillota bacterium
AGGGTAATGACCCGCCTCCATGAGAAAAACAAATTTTAAGACTCGGAAATTTCTCAATGACCCCACCTAGGATTAAGCTTGCTGCAGCTAATGCCGTTTCACTTGGCATCCCAACCGTATACATTAAGTTATGGGACGACAATCGATCTCTGCCGAGCGTCTCCCATGGATGAACGAAAATCGGAACGTTCCATTTCTCACACATCGCAAAAAAATCTGTTAATGATTCGTCGTCTAAATTTTTACCATTCACGTTGGTGCCAATCTCAATTCCCTTTAAACCAAGCTCGTGAACACATCTGTCCAGCTCACGAATAGCCGATTCGATATTTTGCAGGGGAACCGTTCCTAAACCAACAAACTTCGTTGGATTTTGAGCTACTGTTTCTGCAATAAAATCATTTTGAAATTTTGCCATTGCGACAGCTTCTTCTGTTGGTGCCCAATAAGAAAACGTTACTGGTATTGGCGATAACACCTGAAGGTCTACATTTTCTTTTTCCATATCACTTATTCGCTTGGATGGACTCCAAACCTGATCAGTCACTTCGCGAAAAACCTTGCCCGCTATCATAATATTGGCACCACATGAGCAAGTTGGTTGAAGTAAAGGCCACTTATCATTTTTGTACTTTGTCGCAAAGTCCGGAAAATTTTCAGGAATAATATGTGTGTGAAAATCTACTCGCATTTCCATTCACTCGCTTCTGGTGGCATAATATGCCCACAGTGCTTACAAGTCCGTAGCTCTAAATTGCTGTTAAAACCACTGATTGCTTCTTTCACCTGCACTTCAATATTCGTTAATTGGATGGTCACTCGATGCAACTCATGGTCACATTCCTCACAGAACCAAACAAAATCCTCTAATTCACCATCTGCTCTGTCACGTTCAATGACGAGCCCGATCGTATCAGCAACCCGATGTGGAGAGTGGGGCACATTCGGAGGTAGATGAAAAACCTCTCCTTCCTTAACGGTGATCACTTCTCTTTTCCCCTCTGCATTTATAATTTCAACGTAGCAATCGCCTTTTAATTGATAAAAAATTTCTTCAGACGGATCAACGTGAAAATCACGTCGTTTGTTCGGTCCTCCGACAACCATGAACATGAGCTCGGAATCCTTCCAAACGACTTTATTATTAACGGGTGGCTTTAGTAATTCCTTATTTTCTTCAATAAATCCCCATAGGTTAATTGGTTTTAATGAGTTTGTCATAAAAATCGTCTCCTCACAATTTTGAATTTTATAAGCTCGGTACTTCTTTTTTTCGATCAAATACTTGTAGCGCTTCTTCAACGAGTTCAAAGGAGTTTTTCCTTTTGTGGTTGTTATAGAAAATTGCTCGCTTGCGAATTGGGTCACCGGTATAATAGCGTTCGTATTGAAGAAGTCTTTGTCCAAAAGCCTCTCCGCATAAATCCCATGCTAGCTTAAACAACTGAACGCGCTCTTGTGCACATACCCCTTCTCTTCCAACATAATATCGATCTAAATCCTCTCGTAATTCTGGATTTTCGAAATCTGCATCCGTCGGAGACATCAAAAGTCCTCCAGCACCGATGATTTGGATCACCTCAATCGCACGAGGGTACATTTTTGGCAGCAATCCCCTAATCGTTTCAAGCGCTGCATATGATGGCATCACTTCACCGGAAGGCGTTACATCATGTTCATACTCCGCAACCTTCAGCAATGCCCTGATCGATTCAACCGATTGGACCAATTCACCCAAATCATTTTGAACGTTTAGGTAGACATCCACACCTATGGAATCGGCTAATTTACATGCCACTTCGGTAGCAAATTGTAATTTTATTAAGCCTCTTACACCAGACTGATGTGCTGGCTGCTGAGCGATTCCTGTTTTCGGATATAGTAAATTGGCGGCTTCGACATTGTTATAAAGGAAAACACGATCCCATGGCACTAAAACATCATTGAATACGAGAACAGCATCCATTTCTTCAAATCGTGAAGCTAATGGATGGTCATAAACTGAACGCTTTCCGTCTTGCATGGCTTCTCGGCATACTATGCGTAATCCTTGCGTATCGAGTGGTAGCGCAAAGGCAAGGGCATAGCGTTCATCCCCAGGCTTAAAACCAGGAAATGAATAAATAATAACTTCATCGGTGATTGGCGCAAGGGTTGCAAGCATTTTCGCCCCTCTTACGACTAGGCCTTCAGGAGTTTCTTTTACCGCACCTAAATGGGTAAACAGATCCTGTTGTTCGTGTGAGGTTTTACTACGGTCATTTTGCGGATTTATAATAGCGTGAGTTAAAAATAGGTCGTTGTCTCGTACATGCTTAAAATACTCTCGAATGTTTTTTCCCCATTCTGGATTGTATTTGTCCAGGAACTCTGAATTGCTCGCCATGGAAGTAAGAACGACATTTAAGAAATCAGGCGTTCTTCCCATCAAACCAAAGGTGGCTTTCGCAAATTCCTCGAACGTTCTTCTACGAGCTTCCAGGTCTTGAAAGCTTTTTGGAACCAAAAAGGCATTCGATATTCTTTTTCCAGTTTCTTCGCAAACATGAGTAATGTCCTCTTGGTATTGAGGATCATGCTGCAGATCATATAGCTTGGCAATTTCAAGAATCGGTTGTTGAAATACAGGTTCTTCAAAAATATTTGTTACTCTTTTTCCTGATAACCAAACCTCTGGATTTCGAGACTGTAACCCTTCTATATACTGTGCACCCGTACGAATTCCCATAAACACCCTCCTCTTGCTTTCATATTGCCATTATAGAATCAAATTTTTGGAGACGATGTAGCCTGATTAACATTTTTTCTTAAAAAATTAATAATTCATTCTTTTCTGATAAAAAATACCTTACACAATTATTGATGTGAGATTATTTTCCTACAAGATTGGTAACGTTGATCATTTTTTACATCATATTGAATCTGTTAATATTAAAAACTTTTTTCTTCTAAGTGGATGTGAAATTTCAAAAAGGCATGTCAATTAGTATATAATTAAATGGAAGCGTTACCAAAATAAATCTAGCTAGGCGTTTTATTCTTAAATTTCGCTTTAGGAGTTGATTTGGTGGCAATCCTGTTTGACAGTGATGTAAATTGGGAAACATGTCTGCAGTTTGGTACTCGGCAATTTTTCAGGGAAAAAGCATGCATTTACGAGCAGGGCACTACGGGGGATGGATTTTATTACATACAAAAGGGATTAATTAAAGTGAAAACCACAACTTCGATCGGAAAAGACCGTTTGTTAAACATCGCTATTCCTGGTCAGCTATTAGGAATACAAGCGATGGACCGGCAGCCTCATTTTACAACGGCGACAGCTGTTAATGACTCTATTCTCTATTTTTTCTATTGTGAACATTTTCAAAAACTAATTCAATTCCAACCTTCGATCCTTAACATGTTTATTAAAACCGTGATCCATAAAATGCATAATCTTGCTGATAAAATATACTTGGACACTCTTTCTCCTGAACAACAACTTTCCACAATTCTTCTGAATATTTGTTTCGATTTTAAAAATCATGAAATTCCTCTCACACAACAAGACCTTACAAAATGCACTGGTTTAACGAGAATCACCATCTATAAGATTTTAAAACAATGGAAGCAAAAACAAATCATCAAGATACAAGGACGAAAATTTCTAATAAAAAAACCTGATGAATTAAAAAAGCTTTCTGCAAAGGTGATGCTATGAAAAATCTTCGGTATGCCTGGATTCCTTTTTTATCATATGGAAAAATCCTTCAGATTGAGGAAAATTCAGTCGTTTACCATCAAGGCGGTGAGGGGAAAGGGTTTTATTACTTATGTAAGGGAGGTGTGAAGATTACCCTTTTATCAAAGGAAGGTGTGGAACGAACGGTTAATTATGTCCCGGAAGGAATGTTATTTGGAGAGCATGGAGTCAAAAAAGAATCGTATATAACCTCTGCTATTACAACCTGTCCATCCATTCTCTATTATTTTTCTGATAATGCTTTAGTAAATATTTGTAACGAACATCCGGATGCGGCATGCCTTTTCACCAATTCGCTACTCTATAAATTTAGGATTCTGGCAGAAATAATTTCTTTTCTTAATTCCCCTGTTGAACAGCAAATGGCTCACTTCCTATTAAAGCTCATCAGCGAAAATGGCAATCTCTCAATTGACCAAACGTCATTTGCTCGCTACATTGGTACCTCTAGGATTACAGTAAATAAAATACTAAATAAGTGGAAGAATCAAAAGATCATTCACTTATCAAATGGTACCATCGAAATCCTCGATAGTAATCGATTAAAAAACCTCCGAGACTCTGGTGCAAACCACATAGCAAACTTAGATGTATTAACGCTATCCATCTAGGTATAGTGACAGGCACCATCCAGAAAATTGGATGGTGCCTGTCACCCAAAATTCATATATTCATAACGTCCTCTTATTACACCGTAAACGCCATATAGAATTAAACCGAATCCCACGATGCCAAGAAGAAATTGACCATACGGCTGTTGAGCAAGCTCTGATAATGCTCCGCCAAGTCCTTTCGATTGATTTGGATTTGATGTAATAGCTGTCTGAGTGAAAAAAAAGCCAACCATGCATAATACAACTCCGCGTGAAACAAGCCCTATTTTACCTGATTTTCTTGCAATTTTCTTTTCATGCTTATTCATTTTACTAACGTTAAATTTACTCATGAATTTTTCTTTGTATCCACTGATTATTTCACTTACACCGTATCCAATTATGATAATTCCAACCAGTCCGACGATCCATTGACCAAAAGGCTGTGATAATAATTTTGCAGAAATATGTTGTTCAGAACCCCTAGATGAAACACTACTTGAATGAAGGGCAAATTTTATTGCATTGTATGAGAAACTTGAATATATCATTGCACTTATTACATATCCAATCCGCGTTACTATACCTTTTCCATCATGACCGTTATGTTCTGGATCCTTTATCGCTTTAACAAGCTCCCATACTATATATCCGATCAAACCAATCCCAATTAACCAAAGCAGAACTTCTCCTAATGGAATTACTGATAATGAATAAAATAACCCCTTTGTTCCAGTCGTTTTTCCACCTAACCCTAATGCTGCCATGACAGCAAGAATTCCGATTAACCCATAGACGATTCCCTGTGCCATCGTTCCAAATCGTCCAAAGCGCCGAATCCAAGGCTTTATTTCGTGTTTTGATTTCAATGCCTTTTGTTTAACATCTGTTTGTGATATTGATATATTCATTGTATCACTCCCTTTAACAAGTATTCATAACTACTAAATGCCCATTAAAGAAAGTTTAGAAACCTATCTACTAACTTGTTTTATTGGCTCATAAGGAAAAAAACGCCTAATAAGCTAGGATGTTAATGTTTTTTCCTCTACAACTAATAAAAACCTAGTTATTAAAGTGAAAAAGTGTTTTACTGTATTGAAAGATTGCACTCGAATATAATTTAAAATTAGTTTAATACATATGAATATTTATCATTTAAAAAGAAAAAATTATTATTTAGATGATTTTTCTATGTGTAATTCAAAATAGGAAAGAAGTGATTCAAATGAGTAATGAACATGTAGAGAAACATTTTACAGCCTCAGATTTGATACGCGATATCGTGATTGGAATGTCGGATGGTCTTACGGTTCCATTCGCATTAGCAGCTGGATTGTCAGGATCTGTAGATACCACTACGTTAATCCTTACAGCAGGCGGTGCTGAAATTGCAGCCGGCTCAATTGCTATGGGGCTTGGGGGGTATCTTGCGGCACGCACCGACGCGGAGCATTATGAATCAGAATTAAAACGTGAAAAGAGGGAAATCGTTGAGGTTCCCGAAAAAGAAGAAGAAGAAGTTGCTGAAATTTTTCGGGAATATAATTTGGAGGAAGATCAAATTCAATCCATAATTGCTACGATGAGGAAGCACCCAGACAAATGGGTTGATCTTATGATGAAATTCGAGCTTGGATTGGAGAAACCTGATGCAAGTAGAGCTAGAAACAGTGCGATAACCATCGCCATTTCATATATAGTTGGTGGCCTTATTCCCCTGCTACCTTACTTTTTTTTCACTAGTCCCACTACCGGTTTAGAAGGATCTGCAATTATTACGTTAATTGCCTTAATGATATTTGGCTATGTAAAAGGGAAATTCACGGGAACATCTCCATTAAAGAGTGCCTTCCAAACCAGCATGGTGGGCGGACTCGCTGCAGCAGTTGCATTTGGACTTGCTCGTTTAATCTCCTAAAAGTGTTGTTATGTACCAAATTACAGAACGGTAGAATGAGGATACTTCTCCTCTAGCCGTGTGGCAATTCACTAAAAAGACGCTGACCAAATTTTATTGTCAGCGTCTTTTTTATTTGGATATTTACATCATTAAATATCCAAATGGATTTCTTATACTAAAACGAAACGTTTTCCTCATTGTC
>JAUZPT010000176.1 GCA_030705745.1 Bacillota bacterium
AATATTATGAACAGGCGAAGGAACTCGCAACACTTTTCAATCAATGCCATGCTGTTTCAACGCTGCCATTGGAGCCTGTATCCAATATGTTTCATGTTCATTTTGACGTGCCAAATGAGAAGATCATCCCTATTCTGGTCGAAATTTATGATGCCACGGGAATTGGGTTTACAGGCAACGTAAAAGAAACAAACGAAGGAAAAAGTTATTCGGAACTCAGCATAGGCGATTGCTATGACGTTATACCAAAGGGGAAATTGAAGGAAGCTTTTTATTTGCTGCACGAGAGAATGCAACAAATCAGTGTGGATGGACAAAGCAATCATTAATTATCTGCTCGTATTGTACATAATCTTCCATGCAAGAAGAGAGGCAAAAATGCCTCTCTTCTTCATTTTCCCCACGCTTCAACGGAGGTAAGAATCACATATCCGTCTTTCCATTTCATGTGTGCCAGAAGCTGTCCTTGTCCGGATTGTTGCTCAAATTTTTTCCCGGTTCCTTCTTCCACATAGTATTTACTGATCGTATCCAGGTTTAATTCCACGTTGAAATATGGCGGTTGGTTTCTGTCATCCGTTATTGGCTCCCCCTCGATAGTCCCTTGCAAATAAATGCCTTCACTCGGTTTCGTTTCGTGTACTTTTGTTGCTTCAAATACATTCCCATCTTTCTTCTCGAGAACAATATACACCGTTGTGGGGGAGGAATTGAATGCACCCGCCTTGTGTTTTTTCAAAATCGCTTTGTCGAACAACGAAGCCGGCAGCTGTTGGACTTCATACTGCAATTTGATATAGTCTCCATAAAATAAACTTTTCGGATCAAACGGCATTGTTTTCAATGCAATCGGTGTGCCTGTCATGAGCGTTGTGACAGGCTGTACGGTCATGCCTAACAAAATCACCGCAGGCAGAACAAAGGAGGCTAGCAGCAACCGTTTCGTTTTATTTGTTTTCGGGAGGTTTTCCATTTTTCTTTGCCTCCTTTCTTCGCGTTCGTTCGAACCAGTAGCCCAATGCCATAAGAATGATGCCGCCGATCATAAAGGCGATCGATTTATCGAGAAACTTAAATGAGTAGTCCGTATAATAGCGAAGAACCATTACGCCAACGATGGCAATTCCAAGGAGCTGTTCTTTTTTTACAAGGTAGAAACCATACAGTGCGTATAGTGTTCCAAAAAGGACGGAAGGGATCATGCTTTCAATTGGATACGTTTCGAATTCTCCTTGCTGAATTCCTGACAGCCGCGGCGCTTGTTCGAAACCGAGCCATATATAAGGTGAAGTGAGCACTAATGCCATCGAAAAATGAAAAATAATACCGATGATTTTTAATACATCCGGATAATCAGAAAATTTACTTTGGAGCACCTGGAGAACGACCCCGAGAATAAATGTGGTTGCCACATAATAGGAGACGTTGTTGACGCCTGATGTATACAGCAACAGGAACACCCATTGAATGCTCAAAGCTAGGTTGGCAAGAAACAATGGGAGAGAACGCTGCAGTTTCACATGCCCATACCAGAAAAGCCCGGCAGTCACCACGATTCCTGCAAATACATAGGAAATTTGAACGTGATCGACGGCTTTCCAGGCGATATGCATTTCAATAAACTGATAAATTAAGAGAAGATTGGCGATGAACAATAGTTCTTGGTATTCTTTCACTTTTTTTTCGATAAAAAAGAAAAGAGGAATGATTGCAAGCATCCATAATGCCTTCCAGCCTTCATCTAACATGAATTGCATTTCTACGAATTGATACATCAACACTAGATTCATCAAAAAAACTTCTTTTAAATCGTTTGCCAATTTATTTGTCAGGATAAACAGTAGCGGAATAATTAGGACCATGACGTAAGGCAGCCAGCCTTCGCCGAACATGAACTTTACCTCAATCGCATAATAAATGAAGGCAATACTGCATACCTTCAGAATGCGGTCTTTTAAGTAGTATGCTAGTGGAAGCAGACCGATTCCCCACGCCAAAAAGGCATTTTCGAGCTTTCCTCCCAAATGAAACATTTGCCCGATGTAAAAAATTTCGGCCCCGAAGGCAAACGCTCCGATATAGAACAACGCTTTCGCTGTTTGTGGACGTTTCTTTTCGAAAAACCATCCGCCTGTGTAAAAGGAAAATAGGCCAATAAATAAAATGATGAATTTAGACAATTTCGATAGTGCGCCCCAATTGGTTGCGACAAAGCTTAGAATGCCAAGTCCAATCAACAGTGCTCCGAATAACAATAAAGTTTGCACAAAATTGATCGAAGATTTGGACGCTGGTTCTGTTTTTTTCGGATAGGTTTGCAGTTGATACACTGATAACAGCTTCGCCGCCTGCTGCGGTTCCAGATGTCCTTTTTCTTCTAGGTAATTGAGCTCCCTTTTCAGAAATTCGTGCTGGTTAGAATTGAGGATGCGTTTCACTCTCGTAGCCCTCCTTAGAGTACATGAACTTTCTCGCATGATTAATAAAATATGAAAAACTAGAGCAATTAAACTCTTACATTAATTGTATATTATTTGGTAATGATTTTCTTGTAAAATTTTTGAAATACCCTGTTTGCTTTGTTTTCCCAAAGGGTAAAAAATAGCGATGTGCTTTTACATACGCAACCAATAGGGAGGAACGTCCGGATGAGTTCGAATCGCAATGGCAATCAAAGCAGTAAAGATAAGCAATTGGAGCAGTTTCGTGTCGATGATGCAAATCAAAAGATGACAACGAACCAGGGATTGAAGGTGTCGGAGGATGAATTTTCGTTAAAAGCCGGTGAGCGCGGTCCGACTTTGCTGGAGGATTTTCATTTTCGGGAAAAAATGACCCATTTTGACCATGAGCGAATTCCGGAGCGAATTGTTCATGCGCGCGGTTTTGCGGCGCATGGAGAATTTGAAGTGTATGAATCGATGAAGGAATATACGAGGGCGAAATTTTTGCAGGACCCAGCCGTCAAAACGCCTGTTTTCGTTCGGTTCTCAACTGTTGCCGGCTCTCGAGGATCTGCCGAGACGGTTCGAGATGCACGTGGTTTCTCAACGAAATTTTACACAGAAGAAGGAAATTATGATTTAGTCGGAAACAATATCCCAGTCTTTTTTATCCAGGATGCAATTAAATTTCCTGATCTTGTTCATGCGCTTAAACCAGAGCCGCATAACGAGATGCCGCAAGCGGCGTCTGCTCACGATACATTTTGGGATTTTATTGCCAACAATCAAGAATCCGCGCATATGGTCATGTGGGCGATGTCCGATCGGGCTATTCCACGCAGCCTGCGGATGATGGAAGGTTTCGGTGTGCATACTTTTCGATTTGTGAATGACCAGGGGAAAGCGCATTTTGTGAAATTCCATTGGAAGCCTGTTCTCGGGACCCATTCGCTTGTTTGGGATGAAGCGCAAAAAATTTCCGGGAAGGATCCGGATTTCCATCGCCGCGATTTGTGGGAGTCGATTGAAATGGGGAACTATCCTGAATTCGAATTAGGCGTACAGCTGCTGAGTGAGGAAGATGAATTCAAGTTTGATTTTGACATTCTCGATCCGACGAAGCTATGGCCGGAAGAGGATATTCCTGTGAAAATCATCGGAAAAATGACATTGAATCGCAACGTCGATAATGTGTTTGCTGAAACGGAACAGGTAGCCTTCCATCCTGGACATGTTGTGCCAGGAATTGATTTTTCCAATGATCCATTGCTCCAAGGTCGCTTATTTTCTTATACGGATACACAGCTGTCGCGCCTTGGCGGTCCGAACTTCCATGAAATTCCGATCAATCGGCCGGTGTGCCCATTCCACAACAATCAGCGTGATGGAATCCATCGCCAGACGATTAATGTAGGACAGGTGAGCTACCATAAGAATTCTCTTGCCGCGAATTCACCAGAACCTGCGAGTGAGGATGAAGGTGGATATGTACATTACCAGGAAAAGGTTGAAGGCAGGAAAGTACGGAACCGCAGTGAGAGCTTTAAAGATTTCTTTTCACAGGCCACGATGTTTTGGAATAGCATGAGCGATCCTGAGAAAAAGCACATAATTGAAGCTTTCAGTTTTGAACTTGGAAAAGTGAAAAGCAAATCGATTCAGCAGCAAGTCGTTGATATGTTTGCGAATGTAAGCACAGAGCTTGCCACCGCTTTTGCTTTGGCAATCGGTGCTGATCAGCCTGAGGCAAAGGTTTCTTCTGTAACGAAATCATCTCCTGCTTTAAGTATGGAAAATACGAAGAAGGTTCCTCTTACACGTAAAGTAGGCGTGATCGTTGGTAATGGTTTCAATGGATCTGAGATTATGGCCGTTTTAGAATTCCTGCAGACTAGCGGTGTGCAGCCTGAAATCATTAGCGAAATGCTTGGGAAAGTAAAAGGGACAGGCAACGCAGAACTGAATGTTGACCATACATTCTTAACCAGTGATGCCGTTTTATTTGATGCCCTTTATGCAGCCGGTGGAACAGATGTGAGCGAAAAATTCCTTAAGAAAACCGCTTATTTTATCGAGGAAGCATTTTCACATTACAAGCCGATCGGCGCCACTCATGAAGGTACACAGTGGGTAGAGAAGCTGGAAGGAACCCCGGGTATTGTTACGGGCACAAATGGCAAGGAATTTGCTGTGCAATTTGTTGAAGCCATTGCCGCTCACCGCCACTGGGATAGGAAAGTCGAGTAAACTAAGTTTTCCATCATGAAAAACCGGAGAGGAACCTTAATGGGTTTACTTCAGAGGTGCAAACAATTAAATCACAATGTAAAACACACGGCTATTCCCATATGTCGTGTGTTTTATTGTTGAAACATGTATTAAAGCATTAACGGGCCGGGGGTCTGACCCCCAATGTATTAAAGTATTAATGCGCCGGGGGTCAGACCCCAAACTGACGCCAAACTTTTCAGAAGTTATTCTTTGCGCCTGTATGTTCCAGGGGAAACGCCGTATTTCTTTTTAAATACTTTGTGAAAATAGGGGTAGGCGCCGAAGCCGCAGTCTTCAGCGATTTGCTCCAATGTCATTGAAGTGTATTTCATACGCTCGACGGCAGCAGACAGACGAATTTCCAAGGCGTATTCAATCATCGTTTTGCCAACATGATTTTTGAAGAGGTGTACTGCCCGGGAGATACTGAGATCAGCATTGCGCGCCACACTCTCTACCTTGAGTGCAGTCGTGGCGTGCTCTTCAATATATCTCATCATCCGTGTTACTGTATAAGGCTGATTGAAGGAGGGAGCTCTCTCATTAACTGCACGTTCGAGTGACAAACAAAGTGCTCGTAGCAAATACCCGGAAAGCTCATTATTTTCCCCTGAAGAAGGACGTCGCTCTTCGATCATGAGATGGCGCCAAAGAGAGAGCAATTTTTCATCCAGATCGATCCGGGCGATAGATGGTTTCGCAGAACGATTCCACCATTCTTCAATCCATGAGCCTTCACAGATTAAGTGGTAATCCCCGCTCGTTTGGTTTTCTTTAATTAGGAGTTCATAGTAATCCCCGGGTTTAATCAGGAGCAGGTCTCCTTTCTCGATTTCCACTTTTCTTTCCCTCACCACTGCTTCACACGTTCCTTCTGTCTGCAGGCGGAAAAGATAGGCGGGAAATCCCGTTTTATATTGGGAAAAATAACGCTGTGTGTGATAGGAATAACCGCAATAACCGATGTTCGCTGTCATAATAGTCCCCTTCTTAAAAAATGATAATAGCAAAATAATAGATGTTTTAATTATATCGTTTATATTCACGATAGAATACCTGCTTTATGATGGTATCAAATAAGTAAGAAAAAGGAGTGGGAAATCATGGTGAAAGTAACAGTTTGGAATGAAAATCGTCATGAACAAAAAAATCCGATTGTAAGGGATTTATACCCTAACGGCATCCACGGTACCATCGCTGAATTTCTTAAGGAGGCAGGATTCGATACAATAACCGCTACGCTTGATGAACCCGAGCATGGCTTAACGGATGATGTACTTTCGAATACAGACGTATTGGTTTGGTGGGGACATCTTGCTCATGGCGAAGTAAAGGATGAAATAGTTCAAAAAGTTCAACAGCGTGTCCTCGATGGAATGGGGCTCATCGTTCTTCACTCAGGCCATTTTTCAAAAATATTTAAAACGTTGATGGGTACAAGCTGTGATTTGAAGTGGCGGGAAGCGGATGAAAAAGAACGCCTTTGGGTCGTAAGTCCAAGCCACCCAATAGCGGAAGGCATCCGGGAATATATCGAGCTGGAAAAAGAAGAAATGTACGGTGAGCATTTTGACATCCCTCCGCCGGTCGAGCTCATTTTTACAAGCTGGATTGAAGGCGGGGATGTGTTCCGCAGCGGATGTACGTTCAAAAGTGGGAATGGTAAGGTGTTTTATTTCAGGCCGGGCCATGAA